>DASWHH010000340.1:0-2574 GCA_036398295.1 bacterium | reverse complement strand
GCATAAGGACTGATGAACTATGGCCGTTCAAGATTTACGCAGTTGCTGTTCATCTTAGGGATCCGGGTTGAATTTTTATCGCATGTTCGCCGCCGCCTCACCGTCCTCATAGCGTCCCCCCAAATGCTTGGCCAGAAATTTTTCGGCAGCCGCATAGAACTTCAAGCGATTTTCCGGCCTCGCGAATCCATGACCTTCGTCCGGGAACAGTATGTATTCGTACTCGATGCCGTTCTTCTTCATCGCTTCCACAATCTGTTCCGATTCCTCTTTTTTCACCCGCGGGTCGTTGGCGCCCTGGGCGATGAGCATCGGAATTTTGATCTGATCGACGCGGAAGAGGGGCGAGCGCGACTGTAAAAAGTCGACTTCGGTGTCCGGGTTGCCCACGCGTTTGTACAATAGCGCCCGGAAGGTTGCCCAGTAGGGGGGAATGGTGGTGATCCACGTGATGAGATTGCTCGGCCCGACGATATCCACCGCGCATTTGAATAGCTCCGGCGTGAAGGTTGCGCCCACCAGCGCGGCGTAGCCGCCATACGACCCGCCATAGATGGCAACGCTTTTCGGATTGGCGATGCCCTGGTCAATCGCCCAATTAACTGCATCCACCAGATCATTGTGCATGTTGCCGCCCCATTCTTTGTCGCCGGCGTTCAGGAATTCCTTGCCGTAACCGGTGGAGCCACGGAAGTTCACCTGCAGACAAACGTAGCCGCGATTCGCCAGCCATTGGGCCTCGCCATTGTAGCCCCAGGTGTCGCGATACCAGGGTCCGCCGTGGACGTTCAGCACCAGTGGTAGATTCTTTCGATCGTTGCCAATGGGATAGGTGACGTAGCCGTGAATGGCCAAGCCATCGCGGGAGGGGAAGGAAATGGGCTCCATGGTGGCAAGCTTATACCTCCTGAGTTCGGGGCGCTGATCAAAAAGGAACTCGCCGGTTTTAGCGGTGCGGTCATAAGCATAGAATGCGACCGGGCCGTTGTCTTTGGTGAAGCCGACAATCCAGGTGTCGTCAGCATTGTCGCGGTCGGTGATGAAGTAGTCGCCGCGATCCATTTTGGCGATGGCGGCAAAATCGTCTTTGATGGTCTCATCGAGAACCTGCCACTCGTTGCGGGCCTTGGTGAAGGCGACAGCCTGAATTTCATATGTGTCAGGGTGGATCATCACATCGCTGACATCGTATTGCGGATCTTCCGCAATTACCTCTAGGCCCTGGGTGGCGATATCCAATTTCACCAGCCGGCCAGCGTTCACGTCACGTGAATCCTGCAGGTAGATGGATTTGCCATCCTTCGAAAAAGTCAACGCGCCGCTGGTAAGGCTGTTTTCGGAGTCCCAGGTGAGAATCTTATCCCAATTGGCGGTTTCGCTTTCGCGAACGAGCAGATCGAAGCCGCCATCCGGGGTGGAGGCCATAGCACCTCTAACTTTAAAGTTGGCGTCCGTGACCCAATGAATGACATTGCCGGAGTTGCGCGCCACCAATTTCAGGTCGTTGGTCACCAGGTCGAGATGATAGACATCGTGCAGCTGGGGGTTTTCCTTGTTCATGGCGATGAGCAACTCATTCGGGAAGTTCTTGTTGCGGTTCACGATCTCGACCCGGACATCTTCGTAAGGTGTGAGATCTTTCGCTGCGCCATTTTCAAGGTTGACGCCATACAGCCGCCAATTCTCGTTGCCGCCGACGTCCTGCAAATACATGACGTGTTTGCTGTCAGCGGCCCAGAAGTAGCGTCGGATGCCGCGATTGGTGTCGTTGGTTACGGCCTTGTCGTCCTCCTGGCCGATGGTTTTCACCCAGACGTTGAGTACGTTGTTGACCGGCGCCAGGTAGGCCATTTTCACCCCGTCCGGTGAAATCTGCGGATTGGTTTTGACCGGGTTGCCAAACAAAGCTTCGCGCGGGATGATTTCGGGCTCCCCTGACGAGCAGGAAAGGTGTGTCACGCATAACGCTCCCATGCAGACAAGTAATACTGCTTTCATGTATCTCATTGTTTACCTCCGTAGGAAGAAGAAATGAACAGAAGGAATTGGAGAGTTGCGTATTTGATGAAAACCAAAATCGCCGCCCTTAATTGATTCAAAACAACAGTAGCTGATCTTTGTTATCACTTTTGCCCTGTTTTCTATTTGTCATAGAAGTTTTTTTGGCAAAAAACTCCAAGACATCTTTGCGATGTGTGTACTTGACCCAATATGAATCATTTGTATTCTTGATCTTTGTTGCATAACCGATTTCAACAAAGGTGTCCATAGCCTCCTTTACCCATTCAGTCTTTGGATTTTCTGGCTGGCGACTATCAATGTTTTGAAAACAAAACTGCTCGCGAAGCTTTTTAGTCAAGTTTGATAACTCAACTCTAATTTTTAATGCCTTGCGTCCTGCCTCCATGAAAGCTTCTTCATCTGGAATTTGATTGAATACATCGGTCCATAAGACTTCCATCATAAGGACAACTGGGGGCTTCGCGTCGTAGAATTTTTGTGGATACAATGGAATTATTTTCTCTAAGGGTATTTCAAGCACCCTCCTTAATCGATCATCTATTTCACTATTGG
>DASWHH010000339.1:0-2986 GCA_036398295.1 bacterium | reverse complement strand
GTTGCGGGCGAGGAATTCGTGTTGAACAAACTCGATCAGATCGCTAATCTCGCGGATTTCTGCAACGAATGTGGTGACTGCGACACCTATTGTCCCGAACACGGCGGACCGTTCATCGAGAAGCCGCGCTTCTTTTTTTCGGAAACGAGTTATCGCAAATTTGCAAAGTATGACGGCTTTTATTTTCCGATGCCGGATTCGATGATCGGGCGAATTCGGCAGCGAGAATATATGTTGTTGTATGATGAGAGGAAAAACCAATACTTGTGGCGCAGCGACGATGCTGAATTTCTTCTTGACTCTGAGAATCGTTTTGTGGCTGGGATTGCTCTGCGCGGGCTGCCCGGCGAGGTTGAATTCGACATGACGCCGTTTTATATTATGCGGACGCTGTTCGATGGGATACGGAACAATCCCGATGATTATACTTCGGTGATGTTGCGAGGGCAATCTGGCGGAATTGCTTAAATGTCAAAAATAGACAAACTTCTGATCCGGATTTTGCGAGGCAAATCCGATGCTAATATTCGCTTCGATGATCTATGCGATGTGCTTAAACATTTTGGTTTTGAAGAAAGAATTCGCGGGAGCCATCACATTTTTACCCGGGAAGGCGTCGAAGAAATTCTGAATGTGCAGCCTAAGAATCGGCAGGCAAAACCATATCAGGTTAGGCAGGTTCGAAATTTATTTTTGAAGTATAAATTAGGAGAATAAATAAATGACCAAATATGAAATCATAATATATTGGAGCGAGGAAGATCAATCATTTATAGCGGAGGTACCTGAATTACTGGGATGTTTGGCTGATGGACTCACATACGAAGAAGCTGTCAAAAACGTAGAGGTGGTTATTAAAGAGTGGATAGAAACAGCGAGGGAGTTAGGACGTCCTATTCCCAAACCAAAAGGGCGGCTAATCTACGCTTGATATCAACAGAACTAATCTGGGAGAATACAACTTTATGAACTGGCTCTCGGATCCACAGGCGTGGATCGCACTGGTTACACTGACGTCGTTGGAAATTGTCCTGGGTGTCGATAACATCATCTTCATATCCATTCTCGTCGGGCGTCTCCCGGCGACGCAGCGCAACCGGGCGCGCGTCATCGGGCTGTCGATGGCGATGATCATGCGCATTCTTCTGCTGCTATCGCTGACGTGGGTGATGTCTTTAACCGCGCCGATGTTTACTGTTTTCGCGCAGGAGATCTCGGGTCGTGATATTATCCTTATAGTCGGCGGACTGTTTCTTTTGGGTAAGAGCACGTTTGAAATTCACAACAGTTTGGAGGGTCACGAGGCTCATCGCAAAGGAGCCGCCGCCGCGAGTTTTTCCAGTGTGTTGATTCAAATAGCCATTCTCGATATGGTGTTTTCGCTCGACTCAGTCATCACCGCGGTGGGCATGGCCAATCAGGTAATCGTGATGGTCCTGGCGATTGTGCTCGCAGTCATCGTGATGATGGTCTCCGCGCGCAAAATTGGTGAATTCGTTGACACGCATCCGACCATCAAAATTCTTGCGCTGAGTTTTCTGATCATGGTGGGCGTGGCGCTCATTGCCGACGGATTTGATATGCACATTCCCAAAGGCTATATTTATTTTTCGATGGCATTTTCGGTAGGTGTCGAAATGCTGAATCTGCGTGTGCGCAGGTCAGCGGAGCCGGTCAAGCTTCACAAAACACTGGTCGAGGAGACTGAGAAAGTCTAATGTGGTTTTTAATCTGGCGAGGAGTCATACATGCACTTCATTCTAAATAGTGTTCGCAAATCCTATAATGGCGATTCTGAGTTGCCGCTGCTGACTTACCTGCGTGAAAATGAAGGCATCATCTCGCCCAAGGATGGCTGCGCACCGCAAGCGGCGTGCGGCTGCTGCGTGGTGGAGTTGAATGGCGAAGCAGTGCTGTCGTGCGTCATTCCCATGAAAAAAGTGGCGGACGGCAACGTGGTGACCATCGAGGGGATGGCAGAAGGCCAGCAAGATGTTTTTGCCAACGCCTTCCTTGAAAAGGGTGGCGTGCAATGCGGCTTCTGCATCCCCGGCATCGTCATGCAGAGTAAGATTTTGCTCGATCATAATCCTGACCCCACGCGTGCGGAAGTTCAAAAAGCCTTGACGCCGCATCTGTGTCGCTGCACCGGTTACAAAAAGATCGAAGACGCGATTTTATACGCGGCTGAAGTTTTGCGGAATGGCCAAAAAGTGGAAATCGGTCATCACTCCGGCAGGCTCGGTGACCGGCTTCCGAAATATGATTCTTATGACGCCGTGCTCGGTCGGCGTCCGTTTGTTTGTGATATGAAACTCGACAGTATGCTCTTCGGAGCGCTGAAACTGAGCGATCATCCTCGTGCCAGAGTCTTGTCTCTTGATATCAGCGCTGCGGAGAAACTGCCGGGCGTTATTCGGGTGTTCACGGCCGACGATGTGCCCGGTGAGCGCTACATTGGCCTGATCGTCTCGGACTGGCCGATTATGATAAAAGCAGGTGAGCTCACCCGTTACGTCGGTGATGTTTTGGCGGGTGTCGTCGCCGAAAGCGAGGCCATTGCCCGACAAGCAGTGGCGTTGATCAAAGTCGAGTACGAGATACTCGAGCCGATAATTGATCCTCAAGCGGCCATGAAACCCGCGGCGCCACAAATTCACCCAACCGGTAACATTCTCTCGGAATCCATCATCAAACGTGGTGATGCCGAAGCTGAGATCAAAAAATCTGACTATGTGGTGAGCGGTGTGTTTCAAACCCAAACCATTGAGCACGGTTACATGGAACCGGAGAGCTGCATTGCCCGGCCCTGGGAGGGCGGCATTGAGGCCTTTTCTCAGGGTCAGGGGGTGTACGAGGATCAAAAACAAATTGCCAAACTTTTGAATGTACCGCTGGAAAAGGTGAAAGTGGTATTGGTACCCAACGGTGGTGCCTTTGGTGGCAAAGAAGATCTATCGGTGCAGGGTCACGCCGCCCTGTTCGC
>DASWHH010000338.1:0-2333 GCA_036398295.1 bacterium | reverse complement strand
CAAAAAGCGGATCCGCTCTACAGAAGCATTGGCGCGTTTGTGCCGGCGGACTTTTTGGAAAATGCCATCGAAATCCAGGCTCAGATTGGGGTCTTCTCGGCACAATACAGCCATAGCCGCGCCACCGACAACCTGAACAATGTCGCTTCGATACTCAAGTCGAACACCCGACGCCACACAGCCAGCTTAAGTGCAGCGCCCGCGGCGTTATTCAATGGACAGCCAAAATGGTTGCCGATGGTTTCTTACAATTTTGATCGGACCCACCAATTTGGCGACCACCCCCCGGAGAATGGTGGATTCCTGGAGATTCATATTCCGGATCAGATGAGCCATCTACATAACGCCAGTCTGGATTGGCTGGGAACGCGCTGGCGTCTGGGTTACCGGCTGGGGCTTTCCTCACAGGACAATCGCCAGGCCGGTCGCGAAAATGCCGATTTCAAGAATGTCAATAACACTTTCTCGTTTGGTTTGAATCCATTCCGGATACTCGAGGTTGGGGTTGACATCTCTTTGGAACAAGCCGAGAGCAAGGAACTGGGTTGTAAAGATTTGACCAACAATATTGGCGTGAACGTCGCTGTGCAGACCACGAGCACGTCAACGCTGCTGGCGAACTTCAATACTACGCATGCCCGGGACAATCCCCGGACCAACGAGCGCAACAATTCGTTGGCCACGGTACAGTGGTCGCTGCGGTTTAATCTGATGCGAGGCGTGAATACGTCGTTGTTGCAGGGTCAAATTTTTATTCGCTATGCCCGCCAAAAATCGGATTTCAGAGATCAGATTTTTGCTTTTACGGATTCACAAGATAATTGGAGCATCAACAGCGGCGTGAGTTTAAGTTTGTTTTGATCTAATTCGCGCTATGAATTCACTTGGCCTTGCGCTGGAGATAACATGAAAGAGCGACTGATGTTGATCATAGCATACTTCTTCTCGATACAAAGCGGGATTTCGCAAATCACCGTCAGCCCGACCGGTGTCAATGTGAATGCCAACGGCTCGACCACTGCCTTTTTTACTTTTGGTCGCGTCATCGATAAAATTCCGGTGGAGGCCACCTGGTGCGGTGAGCTGATCGATGCCTCACCGGACATTGGCTTCAAGCCTGATCCCAATACGATTTTCGGACGGCTTCCCATCCGCTACGATTTGTCCAAAATAGATGCCAATGGTACGTTCACCGACATTATGTCGATACCGCCATCGGTGGCCAGGCGAGCCTATCAAGCTGCGCAAGCGGGAGCGGAATCGAGATTTTTTTACGTGCGGCGCTTTGTCAGCCTGGTGGGGGGCCGAGATGAGTTTGTGGTGGTCACCTGTCGTTTGACCGGTGGCGGCGCCCGCGTGCCTTTTGCTCTGCAGGATGTGAAAATCACCGGACAGGACGATGCGCCGGTTTTCTTTGTGAAAAAGGGCGGGGCCCTACCGCAGGTCGTTGCAGAAATCTATTACAACGGATCGGGCCAGCTGAAGGGCCGCTGGGAAGTGATGTTGCCCGGCGATGAACCGCCTACCGTCAATGATCTCTTGACCGAAGCCACACTGCCCATCGAACAAAGAGGGCTGCAGCGGCGCTATACTGAGCTGAGACGATTCAACGTTTTTTTGCCGCCGACCGGAAAGTTCATTTTGCCCGGCCCCGATTCCAAGAAGATCCCCGTTGCTGTGGAAGGGCTGTACATGCTCCTGCTTAGAATCGAGGCGACGGATGATAAAGAGGGCGATTCGGACCTGGCGGCGGTGGGCACGGGTGGCGGCGTGGTGCATAGCGGCGCGGTAGCCGGATTTCCCATCCCGCCTTTCCGTTATTATGTTGGCAGCGCCGAAAATGAGCTGACCATAACTAAGGAGGACGCGGTGCAATTGCTACAGCCTGGCGAGAACGCCACAATTTCGCCGGATAAGCCAATTGATTTTAATTGGCTGGAACAACAGCAGGGCGCCCTTTATCGCCTGGAAGTGGAGAATTCTCAAAACCAATCTGTGTTATCGGCGTTGCTGCCGCCCGGTGTGGGCAGTTATCGCGCGCCGTCGTGGCTGAAGGATAAAGTACCAGATCAGGAGTTGCACTGGCGTATAGTGGTTATCGATTTTGCCGGCAACGAAATTGGTAAAAGCGCGCGGCGCCAATTCAAAATCGGCGTCTTCTCAGAATAACAGCATCAGGTTAATGCAGATATCGGAGTATTTCGAGACTTAATCATTACATCTACTTCTAACCCTTTACTAAGGAGGAACTCACCATGAGGAGATTGTTCCAATTCCTCGCGCTGGTTGCGTGGCCTTTTGCTGAGCAACCTGGTTTTTGCTACCGTGGAGAA
>DASWHH010000337.1:0-4497 GCA_036398295.1 bacterium | reverse complement strand
CGGCGATGAAGGATTTTGGGGAAAACCTGGGCATCGCTTTTCAGATCCGCGATGATCTGCTGGACATGTTGGGTGTAGAGAAAACGACCGGGAAACCACTGGGCAATGATATTCGCGAAAACAAGGTGACCCTGCCACTGCTGTATGCACTCAAGCAGGCGGAGCGCCGCGAGGCACGTCGAATCATCCGGTTGATGAAGCGAAAAGACAAAGGCGATCTTGGGCAGATCATTGAATTCGTGCAAGTACACGGCGGCGTCAATTATGCCATGCAGATTGCGGACGACTTCAGTTCGCGGGCATTGCGCACGTTAGAGCGTTACCCAGATTCTGAGTATAAGCATTCCCTGGTAGCGCTGGTCAATTTTATTACCACGCGCGAGAGCTGAGGTGGCCTGGGGTCAGCTTTCAACTTGGTGTTTAGCCATTGGCATTTTGCTCGGGTGTGGCGGCAGCGACGTTCAGCTTTTTTCGGAGAAACAAGTTTTGATGGACACCTTTGTGTCCATCACGATTTATTCTAAAACCGAACCGGCAAACTGGCGTACCCACGCGGCTGGAGCCATTGCGGCCATGCGCGATGTCGAAAGGACATCGACTTCCTATAACGATTCGAGCGAGATTGGTAAAGTCAACTCCAGTGCCGGCCACCAGTCTATGGCTATCAACCGTGAAGTTGTCCGACTCATCGCGCACGCTCTTGAAATCAGCGACCGTAGCGGCGGCGCGTTTGACGTCACAGTGTTTCCCCTTGTTCGGTTGTGGGATGTCAAGTCACCGACCCCGGTCGTGCCTACTGCCGGGGAAATTGACGCAACCAGAAGACTGGTTGATTATAAGAAAGTAGTCTTCAGTGATACCAGTGTCTTTCTACCCGACAGCGGCATGGGCATTGATTTGGGCGCTATCGCGAAGGGCTATGCTGTAGATCGCGCGACGCAAATTCTGTTGGAAAACCACTACCGGGATTTTTTGGTGGAAGCCGGCGGCGACCTGCGCGCCGTTGCCGGTGAATTGACCCGAGGACGGCGTACCATTTGGGTGCGGCATCCCCGCCAGCCGGACAGATTCTTTGCATCCATAAAGTTGGATGAGGGCGCCGTCGCCACCTCAGGTGATTACGAACGCTCGTTTGAAAGAGAGGGCAAGCGCTACCATCACATCATCGATCCGAGTACGGGGTATCCGGCGACCCCAACGGTGAGTGTGACCATCGTCGCTGAAACCTCCGAATTGGCCGACGCCACTTCGACGGCAGTGTTCGTGATGGGGCCGGATCGCGGAATGGAATACCTCGAGTCGCAAGCCAATCTGGCCGGGCTGATCGTTTACCAGGAACCCGGCTCGATCTTGAAATGGAAAATCTCGAAGAACTTAGTTGACAGAATTACGATTTTAGAAAAGTGAGGTCGAACGAATCAATGCCAAGAACGTTGGTCACCGGCGGCGCCGGCTTCTTAGGGTCGCATATTTGTGAATACCTGCTTCGCAAGGGGCATGAGGTCCTTGCTATGGATAATCTTTCCACCGGCACGGTTGCAAATATCGAGCACTTACAGGGAGAAAATTTCAAATTCGTCAAACACAATGTCACCGAGTACATTTATTGTGCTGGCCCGATCGACTATGTCATGCACTTCGCTTCGCCGGCGAGCCCCAAAGATTATCTCGAGATGCCGATCCAAACTTTGAAGGTTGGCGCCTTGGGAACGCATAAAGCGCTGGGATTGGCGCTCGAGAAAAAAGCCACATTCCTCCTGGCCTCGACGTCCGAAGTTTATGGCGATCCACAGGTCCATCCGCAACGCGAGGATTACTGGGGACATGTTAATCCGGTGGGCCCGCGCGGGGTTTATGATGAAGCCAAACGTTTTGGGGAAGCCATGACTATGGCCTACCACCGTTTTCACGGGCTGGATACGAAAATCGTCCGTATCTTCAATACCTATGGTCCGCGCATGCGTCCCAACGACGGTCGCGCCATTCCAGCGTTCATTCCCCAGGCGCTGATGAACCAACCCATCACCGTTTTCGGCGATGGCTCGCAGACCCGCAGCTTCTGTTACGTGGACGATTTGATAGAAGGCATTTATCGTCTGCTGGTCTCCGATTACCATGAGCCGGTCAACATTGGCAACCCGAACGAAATGACCATCAAGGAATTAGCCGAAATGATCATCAAAGTCACCGGCAGCAAAAGTGCGGTCGTGTATAACCCTTTGCCGGTGGACGACCCAAAAGTCCGCCAACCCAATATCGAGAAAGCCAAATCCAAGCTCGGTTGGGAGCCGAAAGTGGGTCTGGAAGCGGGCTTGCGTAAAACCGTCGACTGGTTCAAAAGGCATGAAGCTAATTAGCGGCATGGCAGCCTCCATTTTGTAAATCTAACAGGGGAGAGCCCAAAACGGAGTTGACGTCAAAACGTTTAGCGCGGAAAATCGCGCATCTGTCACTAGAAAAAAAAGCCGAGGAGGTTCTGATTCTGGATTTGCGACCGCTAACCACTATGACCGACTACTTTGTCATCTGCACCGGCACCAGCAATACGCAGGTCAAGGCAATTTCCGACCATATCTCCGAAAGTTTGCGAACCGAGAAAATTCGACCGCTGCACATCGAAGGGGAAACAGCCCAGGAGTGGATTCTGTTGGACTATGTCAACGTGGTGGTGCACGTCTTTCAGCCCGAGAAACGGGAATTTTATGCTCTCGAGCGCCTTTGGGGTGACGCCAAAACCGAGGAAGTAAAAGACGAATTAGCATGAACGGCGAACAGTACCTTCGGGAACAATTGCGGCGAGTATTGCAAGCACAAGCTCTGGTGGCCGATGAGGAAATTGAAATCGCCCTGGAGCGCCCAAAAGTAGCGGAACACGGCGATCTCGCGACTAACGTTGCCCTGCTGCTCGCGTCGAAACTGCGCCGAAAACCGCGCGATATCGCTAACGACATTTTACAGAATCTACAATTGGACGCCACCATAGTTTCACATGCCGAGGTGGCTGGCGCCGGCTTCATAAATTTTCGTTTCAGCGAGGGTTATTTTCGTCGCGCGCTAATGGACGTGCTCGGTCAAGGAAAAGATTTTGGTCGCTCCAAGTGGGGCAACAAAAAAAGACTGCTGATTGAATTTGTGAGCGCTAATCCCACCGGGCCGCTCAATATCGTGAGCGCGCGCGCTGCGACCGTGGGCGATGTGTTGGCCAATTTGTTTGATGCGGTCGGATTTGAAACCCGGCGCGAGTACTACGTCAATGATGCCGGACGCCAGGTGCGTTTGCTGGGGATGTCGGTGAGCTCGCGCTACATGGAACGGCTGGGCAAAAGCGAATCTTTCCCCGAGGAAGGCTACCACGGCGAATATATTCGCGATCTGGCAAATGAAATTTTGGACCAGGAGGGGGAAAAGCCGGCAATCCTCGGTCCGGAAGCGCGCTGGGCGAAATTTACAGAACTGGCACTGGAAAAAATTCTCGCCGCGCAGCAAGACACGCTGGCGCGATTCGGCGTGCGTTTTGATAACTGGTTTCGTGAGAGCTCGCTGCGCGCCGGCAACGCTCACCTCGAAGTTTTGAAGGTGCTTGAAGCAAAGGGCTATCTTTACGAAAAGGATGGTGCCCGCTGGTTCAAGTCTTCGGAATTTGGCGACGAAAAAGATCGCGTACTGGTGACACGTGACGGCGAACCGACCTATTTCCTGGTGGACATTGCCTATCATTTGGCCAAGTATCAACGCGGCTTTGAGATGCTTTACGACCTCTGGGGCCCGGATCATCACGGCTACATCGAGCGCGTGAAAGCGGCGCTGGAGGCGCTGGGATATCCGCGCGGCAGCTTCGAAGTGAACATTATCCAGCAGGTGAACCTCATCGAAGGCGGCGAAGTGGTGAAAATGTCCAAGCGCGCTGGCAAGATAATCGAGATGGCGGAGTTGATTGACGAGGTTGGGGTGGACGTGGCGCGTTTCTTTTTTGCTGAACGCCGAACTCAGAGTCCACTGGACTTCGATCTTGATCTGGCCAAAAATGCTTCGGAGGAAAATCCTGTTTACTATGTGCAGTACGCGCATGCTCGCATCTGCAACATTCTCAAATTTGCCCGCGAGCAAGGCCAGCCCTTCTCCGAACAAGCCGAGTTAGATCTTCTGACTGCGCCCGAGGAGATGACTCTCATCAAAAAGCTCCTGGAATACCCCGACGTGGTCTCAAAAGCTGCCCGGTACCTCGAGCCGCACCGCCTGCCAACCTATTTACAGGAACTGGCGGCCACCTTTCATCGCTTTTATCATCACCATCAGGTGGTTTCGAGTGCTGTCGAGTTGACGAAAGCCAGGCTGGTGCTGGTGGAAGGCACGCGCGTCGTCCTCGCGAACGGACTGGCGATGCTGGGTATTTCGGCGCCGGAGCGGATGTAGCCGGGATATGTTTTTCATCTATAAAAGTCGAAATGCCGCTTTACCAATCTCAGCGCGCGATATGACTGAATCTGAACGGAGGTA
>DASWHH010000336.1:0-2965 GCA_036398295.1 bacterium | reverse complement strand
CTCCTTAGAATTAATTGGTGAAAGTCTCCCCAAGTAGAATGCGTGACGAAAACACTATCGCCTATTTCCGTCCCGATCAGAGATCGGCGCCTTGGCCCATAGAACTACCTTCTGGCAATCAAGGCTTGGAACAGAAAGTCGTTAGAAGATTGGCGAGTTGTAAATTTAGCGAGACTGCAATGAGTCGATGTGATAGGTGTAGTTTGGCTCGGCATATTCAACAACCGGGTTCTGTTGACATTTTTTTACGGCCTCTTCTACAGATAATTTCGATGTGATTTTAAAAACTGTGAGGTTCAGTTGTTTTATCTCTTTCACTTTCTCCAACCCAAGCTCCGAAGTTAGCGAATCCATCGCCTGGGCAGAAGCTCCCGGTTTGAATTTTACAATAATTTCCTGTGCGTTAGGTGTTCCTTCCGATTTTGATTTGCAGGAAGGTCCCCACAACGAAGACAATAGTAACCCCATAATAATTGTGAGCGTGATGTGATTCATCAGAAAAACAATTTAAAAATGGTCGGGGCGACAGGATTCGAACCTGCGACCTCTTGGTCCCGAACCAAGCGCTCTAGCCGGGCTGAGCTACGCCCCGTTTTTCAGTGGGCAGTAAGCAGTTGGCAGTAGGCAATCAGCGGTGTGTGGTCATCGCTCCTGCAGTTAAAACAATTTAGATCGTTCCAACGTCAAGATCCTCCTGACCCCCCTCCTAAGGGGAAACCTTCACCCAACGATCCATCAATCCATTACTCCAATACTCCATCGCAGTGGTCGGGGCGACAGGATTTGAACCTGCGACTTCTTGGTCCCAAACCAAGCGCTCTGCCGGGCTGAGCTACGCCCCGTTTTTCAGTATGCGGTTGGCAGTAAGCAGTAGGCAAAATTGATTATTGATTATTATTGTCTATTGATTAATCACTTTCTCTACCCGCTATTCACTTCTTCCAATTAGTTCTTTCAATTTCCTAAACGCTTTTCCGCGGTGGCTTATACGATTCTTCAATTCCAAATCCATTTCCGCGAATGTGCTGCCATATTCCGGAACGTAAAAAACCGGGTCGTAACCAAATCCGCCCCGGCCATGCGGAGACTCGGTGATGAAACCGTCGCACGTGCCTTCCACTGTTTGGGATTCACCTTCGGTACATAGCGCCACCACGCATCGAAATCTTGCCATTCGTCTTTCCCATGGCACTCCGGCAAGTTGTCTCAACAATTTTTCCACATTGTCCGAGTAACTGGCGCCTTCTCCAGCGTAGCGACTCGAATAAACGCCTGGCTCGCCGTTCAGGTAATCAACTTCGAGACCGGTATCGTCCGCCACCGCCGGCAGGCCGGTGTATTTTGCGATCCCCTCCGCTTTCTTGATGGCGTTCTCTTCGAGAGTAGCACCGTCCTCCGCCACTTCGGGCGCGTCGGGGAATTCGTCGAGCGCTAAAATTTCGATATCCGGGAGATTCAGCAGCTCGCGAATCTCTTTGACTTTATCCGAATTGCGGGTGGCGAGAACCAGCTTCTGCACGAAACTTCCAAACTGTCAATGAACTTTCTGACCGTACACTTCGATGTAATCGACAATGCCCACGATGGCAGCGTCGATGGGCGCAATGCGGGTCGGGTAGGGGATTGTGGCTTCGCGGGCTGTCACGTAGTAAACTACCTCGCCGGGCCCCGCGCCGATGGTATCGACCGCCACCAGCGGCGCCCCGACATTCTTTTGCTGATGGTCCAGCGGCTGGATGATCTGCATCTTCGCCCCTGTCATATTCTCATCTTTGCAGGTGGCCCACACGGTACCTATGACCTTCGCCAGGTTCACGCTTCCGGCTCCACATCCAATTTGTCGACAATCGCCATGATGGTGGCATCGACGGCTTTGTTTTCGGTGAGCAGCGTTTGGCGCGCCGAGCTGCCCTGCACCACCAGCACAATCTCGCCAACGCCGGCGCCCACTGCATCAACGGCTACCAAAAAACCATCTTTCAGCTTATAGTTTAAATCCACCGGCTTGACGATCTGCAATTTCGTCCCAACTAACTTCTCATCTTTGCGGGTAGCCCACACCGTACCGATGACTTTCGCGAGGATCAATTCAAGTCTCCGAACGAATTAACCGTAGACTTCCGCTTCATTACACTTGCAGACCCGCACAAAGCGATCGTTGAATTTCCAGGATTTTGTGACAGCGGATTTTTCCGAAACCACCAATTGCACGGTGGCGTAAGCCTCACCACATTGCTGGCAGTGATTTCCGGATTTCCCGCCGCTGGCTTTGGCGACTTTGGCCGCAAAACTTCTATCTTTAGACATAGATCTCCTCGGTCTTAATTTTAGCAAGCCCTAATTTAGAAAATAAATTAAGAATGTCAATAAAAAACCACCTCTTAGGGTGGCAAAAAACGGTGAGGCTATTTTGAGGTGAACGCGGTTACTTAGCTTCCAACAGCTTCTTCACTTTTTCGAGTTCCTTTTCCAGGAGTTCAACGCGATTCTCGAGCGCTTGATTTCTTTCGACCATTTCGCTGCCGGTTGGCCACTCAAAATACATCATCGTTTCAGGATTTTCCGGAGGCGGCATGGCGGTTTTATGGTGATGTTTTTCGCCGATCAGTATGTCTACCGTTTGCAGCTGCCCGTTGCGGACAAATTCCAGCGGCACCGATTGTCCGGGCGCAGTATATTCTACCAGCCGTGCCAATTGCGTGACACTGTTAACGGCCGTACTTGAATACTTGACAATGACATCGCCAACCGTTAGTCCCGCCTGTTGCCCCGGACTATTGTCTTTGATTCTGGTCACAGTTAGTCCATTGTTGCCATGGCTGCCGATCACGCCAATCCAACCTCGACGAACCTGGCCCACCTGCACGATGTCGTTCCCGACCTTTTCAATCCAGCTGATGGGATATGCAACAAACAACTCATATTGGGTATCGCCCATCAGCACATCCGGCATAAGATACGGCGG
>DASWHH010000335.1:0-4365 GCA_036398295.1 bacterium | reverse complement strand
GACGATATCAAAAAAATTCCCTATGTAATTGAACCGCACCACGCGCCCGCCGGAAACCGTGTTGTCGATCACGTCGCAGTACAACTTGCTGTTCACCGATAGCCGGTTGCCGACTCGCACTTTGCGCGCCGGCCGTACCAGCACTTCCCACAAGCTGTTTTCAAGTTCACGCAGAAGAAAGATTTCCACCTCGGCGTCGGTCTTGTCTTTCGTGCCCATCAGCCGGGCAGAAAAGACTTTGGTCTCATTAATCACCAGGCAATCACCGTCTTTGAAGTAGTTAGTTATTTCTGAAAAGACCCGCTCTTCGATTTCCTGGCTTTCCCGATTCAACACCATCAAATTCGACTTATCCCGTTGCGGCGCAGGATATTTGGCAATCAGTTTGTCCGACAATTTGTACTTAAAATCAGAAAGTTTCATTTACGCGCTCCCTAAATGCTTTTGTTTTAGAAGTTGCTCGCCACTCAGAATAACTTTTCCTGATAGACGCTTTTTTTGGTAAGGCCAAAATGGCGATAAGTTAAATCCGTTACCACCCGTCCTCTGGGAGTTCGCTTAATGAGTCCTTCCTGGATTAGGTACGGTTCGTAAATTTCTTCCAAGGTTTCACCTTGTTCGCCCACAGCCACGGCCAGGGTGTTAATACCCACCGGTCCGCCGCCGAATTTTTCCAACATCACTTTCAGAATGCGCTTGTCCATGTCATCAAGCCCTTTTTCATCGACGTCGAGTCGAATCAGCGAGCCTTGCGCGATCTCAAAAGTAATCGTCCCTGCGCCTGCGATCTGCGCGAAGTCACGGATCCGTCGCAGCAAACGATTGGCGATGCGCGGGGTGCCCCGTGAGCGCCGGGCGATTTCCATTCCCGCTTCTTCGTCAACCCCAATTTTCAAGATCGTGGCCGAGCGCATGATTATTTTGTACAGCTGCTCGGCATGATAAAAATCAAGTCGGTTCACAACGCCAAAACGCGATCGCAACGGTGACGTCAACAGCCCGGCGCGGGTGGTCGCGCCTATCAACGTGAAAGTTGGCAGTTTGATCTGAATCGTCCGGGCATTGACGCCACGGTCAATGATGATATCTAATTTATAGTCTTCCATTGCCGGGTAGAGATATTCTTCGACCACGCGATTCAGCCGGTGAATTTCATCGATGAACAGCACGTCGTGTTCGGCCAGGTTAGTGAGGAGTCCGGCGAGATCACCGGGTTTTTCCAACGTCGGACCCGAAGTGGTTTTGATGCTCACTCCCATTTCATTCGCGATGATGTTCGCCAAAGTGGTTTTCCCCAATCCCGGCGGCCCGTAAAACAAGACATGATCCAGGGCCTCTCCACGATCTTTGGCAGCTCGAATAAAAATCGCCAGATTCTCCTTTATCTTATCCTGGCCGACAAAATCTCCAAACTGTAGAGGACGGAGCGTTTTGTCGAGCTCGTTTTCTCCCTCGAGTCGTTCTGGGGTAGTCGCTTTTTTTTCGTCGCTCATCTATCAACCGGCTTGTAATACTTTTCTGACCAACTCGTCCAGCGGTAGCGACGGTTCATTTTTTAGAATGGTGTAGATCGACTTTTGCGCCTGATTCTTGTTGTAGCCCAGCGAAATCAAGGCCATCACCGCCTCCTCGAATTTCGCTTCCTGTTCCCTGATCGGAAAGACCGCCGGAGGTTCCGCTTGCATGCCGGGCAGTGTCAACTTTTCTTTCAATTCCGTAATCAGACGCTGGGCCGTTTTTCGTCCGACTCCCGGAAGCCGGGTGAGCGAGTCGGCATCGCCGTTCACAATCAGTCGCGTCAACTCATCAACCGGGCTGCCGGACAGGATTCCGATCGCCACTTTCGGTCCAATGCCCGAGACCGAGATTAGATTCAAGAACATCGCTTTTTCCTTCGAGGTCGAGAAGCCGAACAACTGCAGCGCATCTTCACGCACGTTGAGGTAGGTCTGCAATTTTACCCGCATCCCGAGCTCATCCAACTTCTCATAGGTTGTCAACGGAATCTGCACCTCGTAGCCCACGCCATTGACATCTAAAATGATGCGCGTCGGCGTTTTTTCAGCGAGCGTTCCGGTCAATTGGGCGATCATATTTTCGTTTTCATCCGGTGAAGATGACAGAGCGCCACCGCCAGCGCATCCGACGCATCCAACGGCTGCGGCGCTTCTGGCAATTTCAAAATCTGCTGCACCATTTTCTGCACCTGCTGTTTGGACGCGGCGCCGTTACCGACAATCGAGAGCTTGATTTCTCTTGGGGAATATTCCGCGGTAGGAATTTGGTGGTTGACCGCTGCAAGAATTGCAACACCGCGAGCATGGCCGGATTTCAACGCGGTCTTGACGTTCTCAGCGAAAAAAATGTCCTCAATTGCAAATTGATTCGGCTGGTATTGCAGTATGATTCGACAAACCTCATCGTAGATTTTTTTAAGTCGTGCGGCAAAAGGTTCGCGAGACGAGAGTCTTAAACAACCGAAGTCGACTGCCTGACTTCCGCTGCTATTTTTTTCTACAACTCCATACCCTAATACCACCGTACCTGGATCCACCCCAAGGATGCGCATTAACTCAGTTACCCCCCACCTGCTCCATTACCGAGATATCGATGTCAAAATTCGAATAGATATTCTGGACATCTTCGTTATCTTCGAGCATATCCATCAATCTCAGGAGCTGCTCAGCTTCTTTGCCCTCGACTTTTATAGTGTTCTTTGGGAGCATGGTGACGTGGGCGGAATCGTATTTTATTTTGCTCGACTCCAACGCATGTTTTACTTTCTCCAATGCGTCAATAGACGTGGTAATTTCGAAAGCATCCGTTTCGGTCTTGAGATCCTCGGCGCCGGCGTCGGTCACAACCATAAAAAGGTCATCCTCGGTACTGGCGCTCTTGGGAACCGTAATCAAACCCTTCTTCTCGAATGTCCAGGCCACCGCCCCGCTTTCGGCCAAGTTGCCGCCATACTTGGTTATGATATGCCGCACATCGGCAACCGTGCGCTTACGGTTGTCGGTGAGCACCTCGATGTAAATGGCCACGCCACCCGGACCGTATCCTTCCAACACGCCCTCTTCATAAACCACGCCCGGCAGTTCACCGGTGCCCTTTTTAATGGCGCGATCGATGTTGGCCGCCGGCATGTTCGCCCCTTTCGCCGCCAGGACTGCGGAGCGCAAACGAGGATTCGATGACTCGTCCCCGCCACCCTCGCGGGCGGCAATCGTAATATCCTTGATGAGGCGGGTGAACAACTTGCCACGTTCCGCGTCAATCTTGGCTTTCTTGCGTTTTATCGTCGCCCACTTGGAATGGCCTGACATACGTTCCTCCAAAAAACAACGCTAATTTAATAAATTTTTAGTGATTTTCCAAACTATAAATCATCAATCCACCGGGAGGCCTTTTTTAGATTGACCTTCGTCCGCACCACCCAGGCATCGCGATAGCCTTTTTGTATGGCCAATTTCTGAACCTTCTCGGCGTCGTACCAATTCAAGTAATTGCCGACCCGCACTTTATAAAAGGGCGGATCAAACAGCCGATACACATCTTCGTTAAACCGCAAGATCGCATCCTTCTGCACGCTTTTCGCCTCTTCGGCATCGGTGGTTTGTATGATCTGAATGCGGTATCCCGTAACCAGCGTATCCTTGACCCCCGACTCAACACTTTCCGCAATGTCAACCGTTGTCGACGATGACAAAATAACGTCATCAACCTCAATGTCCTCATCCTTCAGACTCAGGGGATCGAATTCTTCATTCATTAGTTCAAAGTTCTTCACCGAACTGCTTTCCGCACGGGCTCGTGTAGTCTTGCTTGGCGAGCAACTTTGCAGGAGTAGAAAAATGAGAACAGCACTACTGATTATTGAGAAGTCTATTTTTTTCATACCGCTCCCGATCTATTTGATTTCTTTTATCGCGTTAATGAGCTCCGGCACCACCTCGAAAAGATCTCCCACGACGCCGTAATCTGCGATGTCAAAAATCGGCGCATGTGGATCTTTGTTGATAGCCACGATTGTTCCCGCGTTTTTCATTCCAACGATGTGCTGAATGGCCCCCGAAATTCCTACGGCAAGATACAATTTCGGTGCGACCGTCTGCCCGGAGCTGCCGATCTGGCGATCCAGCGGCAGCCAGCCATCATCGCACACTGGACGCGACGCCGCGATTTCGGCATCCAACGCGGCAGCGAGTTGCTTGATCAATTCGAGATTTTCCGGCTTTTTGATGCCGCGTCCCACGGAGACGATGCGCGCGGCTTTGCTTAGGTCGACTTCCTGTTTCACCCCTTCGAAGATTTCCAGAACTTTGGTGCGAATGTCCACGCCATCCAGTGAAATCTCAGCGTTGC
>DASWHH010000334.1:0-2751 GCA_036398295.1 bacterium | reverse complement strand
GTGATCGGAGAGCACAATGAAGACGTCGTTCTTGCCAATTTTCGCCATCGTTCGCCCGACCAGACCGTCCATTCGAATGTAGAGATCCTCGATGACGTTTTTATACTTTTCGGTTTCTTTATCACGGTTGGCGGGATGATTGGCTTCCAGGGTGCGGAAGAACATGTGCTGGATGCGGTCGGTGGCGTCAATCACCACGCCGCACACACCTTTTTTGGTTTTGTCTAACGCGTGGAAAAACTGTTTTTCACGCTCTTCGTGAATCAAATACGCCTGCTCCAAAAATGCGTCTTCGTTGAGTACACGCTCGTTGAGCGACCAGGTATCCTCCGCCAATCCTAACGTGGCGAATTTGCCGAACAGCTTGGCAAGATAGACTGAGTAAAAGTAGGGAAACGAAATCGGCAGCGCGGGATTTTCCGGGTCGATGTTGATGGGCGTCATGTAAAGACGAAAATGCGGCTGCGTTTCCAGCAAATAAAACCGCGCGATGCCCTGCACTTTGATACCTAAACCGGCTTTGAATTTCAGCTCGACCCACTCGGTGTAGGTGTTCTTTTTCAGCGGGTATTTTTTCTTGTCGATGACCAGCTCTGCTTCATCGGCGCTCAACACATTCACCACAAACGGCAGTCGCATGGGTTCCGGATTCTTCTTAATGGTATTCTCCGGACCTTTGATATAGCCTTCCACTCGTTTCCCAACCATTTGCACCCGCAGCACTTCTCCGCCCTCTTTGAATTTGTGGGTTTTCTCTTCAGTGGTGAAGAGCGAGAACGTGCCCTGCGTTCCCCACAAGTCGGGGGCGCACATGGCCGAGAGCAAAGCGCCGTTGAATTTTTCCGGCGGGAAAGTTATGGGCACGCGCAACACATGGCTGAAGATGCCGTGATCTCCTAAGATTTTCCAGAAGCTTTTGCTGCGGCGCAAGAAACGAACAATGGGTTTGCCGAGCGGAATCTCGTAGCTGCCGATGCGCAGTTTCCGGCTGTTGGTTCCAACTTTTGAAGACGACAATTCCGGCAGATACGAGTGCTTATCACGAGAGAGAAAATCGAAAATGTTGTGGCCGCCCGGTCCCACGCCGGTCGCAAACGTGGACCACGCCACGGGGGACAACGCGGGATAAGTGGTTTGCAAAAGCGAATACGAACCCTGTTCCTTCAGTTTTGCCAGATTGGGCAGCTTGCCTGCCTGTATCAGGCGCTCGGTGATGGTGGGCTCCAGTCCATCCAGACCTAAGATCACCACACGATTGGCTTTGGCTTTGGCGAGTGCTTTACGCTGACGGAAAAAGCGAAACAGCAGGCGGATGGGCAGCGTCAGCAAGGTAAAGAACGCCATGAAAAAACTGGCGAACAACATCAGGAAGGAAGTTAGAAAAGCAAAACCAGCGCCCGGCCCGATATAGGCCAGGGCAGGCTGAGTATCAGCCATGGAGAGCAGGGTCACCAGTAAGCACAACCAAACCCAATATTTTCGATTCATCACCGCTCCATCAAATTCATTCGGATTCCACTCCAGATTTATCGGTCAGAGACGCAGTAAACTCCGGCACGGGTTGATTCTCTAAATCAGTCGCTAATTTGACGCAAACATTATACCAGTCCACTTCTTGAATACGCACTAATGCCTTGTTTTTAAAAATGGTTAATGCATATTTCTACAGATATTATCGGCACGAAAGGCCCGCTCAAATAACGATTTGAACGGTTTTTTTTGACGCACGATGAAACACTGTTTTAATTCGACGACGGTATCGCAAAAATCTCCTCTCTTATTTCTGCGCCATCCACCGGCTGACGAAACAGCAAAAGTTCAGCGCTGGTACGCTGAGTCTCGAATCCCTTTTCACCGGCCATGCCGGGGGCGATTAACAGCAGGTCTGTGCGACGACGATTCTGAACTCTGACCGCCAACGCTTCTGAATCACCCAGCTGCCGGCCATTCGCGTCGACAGCTAGCAATTCTATTTTGAGGTGCTCGAACTCGCTGCCATTTTCAGCGGGATACAAAACGCTGACAAATGCGCGCGGCAATTCGCCTTGACTTTCTACCTCTACAACCGGCGCTGGAATTTTGCTGCCGTATTCGGGAGAAATCCAGCCCTGAATCGGATCTTCTTCGCCAACGATCTTGGCCAGCGACATCTCGGCCCGGCCCAGGCTGGCGATGAACAACGCCGGCCCGTCCGGATAATTCACCCGGATATTTTTCTGATCTTCGATGCCAACTTCCGTCTCCGCAGCAAAATGAAAAAGTTGTGCGATCGCATGGCTGCCGGGCCCGTCGACGACATCCCACAAAATCCAGTAGTCCGGCTTCACAAAGAGAATTCGGCGGGTGTGGGTCACGCCTTTGAGGATATCCTCTTTACGATTCCCATAACCTTCATCGTATCGCGATTCGAGATAATCGACGTTTTGATTTGAAATCCAAACATTGGGCAGTTTCTGCGGTGGCGTGCCTGTCTGCACAGGCAGGCTGACCCAGTGATCTTCATTGGGATGGCGCAACTGACTTCGGTTATCAACGACGATCGTGTTGTGGGCGAACGAGCTTTCGAAATACTGGTGCCAGCGATTGTAAACGTAGGTGTACGTGCCGCTTTCGATGATGAACGGTTTGCCGAACGCGAACAATTCAAAGCTCAATTTGTCTTCGTGGCCATGGGAGGATCCAAACAGACCGGCATCGACGATCAGGTAGCGCGCGTCATGCGACCAATCGCTGCGCATGACATAGACGCCG
>DASWHH010000333.1:0-4945 GCA_036398295.1 bacterium | reverse complement strand
GCCGGTCTTATCGGAGTTTATGATGGTTCTCATTTTCTCAAAGTTGCGAATGAACATGTCGGTGTTGCTGGTGATGGCGCCCATCGGTGTGTTGATCTCATGCGCAACACCCGCCACCAGCATGCCGAGTGAAGCCATCTTTTCCGAGCGCACCAGGTGCAGCTGGGTGTTCTTGAGCTCCTGATAGGCATCATTCAATTCTTCGTGCTTCTGCTCTAATTCCCGGGTGCGCTGCTTCACCAGATTCTCGAGATTAGAATTGAGGTTTTCGATTTCGTTGTAGCTGCGGGCGTTTTCGATGGCAATACCGGCCAGGTTGGCGAACGCTTCCAAAAATGCCAGGTCGTCTTCTTTGAAAAAATGCTCGGATTTCGTGGTGTCCAAATAGATGGTGCCGATGAACCGATCTTTAGCGCGCAGCGGCACGCATACCACGGATTTGATTTTATAGCGCATGAGACTGGTGCTGTGATCGACGCCGCCGGTTTCCGGCACCTTCTGCAGCAAAACCGGCTTGCCTTCCTTTTCCACTTTTTTGATCACCGAGCGGCTGAGGGCCACCACATCCTGGATGGTGCGTTTGTCCATCCAGCGCGCCACTTCTACCTGTAAATCATCCGACTTGTCGTCGCGCAGCAGCAGTAGACCTTTTTCGGCGTGCAGCAGCTCGATGGCCTGATCCATGATCTTCTCGAGGAGCAGCTTATAATTCAACTGCGAGTTGATCTTTTTGCTGACCTCGTAGAGGGTGTTGAGTTGCGAGTAATTGATTGCCGGTTTCTGTTCGTTAGACATATATCATATGCTAATCAACAAGAGATATAAGGACACAGAGAACACCGAGAAGGCGCGGAGACCACAGAGTTTATCTTTAAGCTTAAAACAAAGAGTAAAAAACCTTTATTCGAAGCTTTACAAAATAGACTGTGACCAACCTATTCAATCTCACAATTCTGAAAACGCCCTCTCTGTTCCACAATTCTACAAAACGTTGCTTTTTTTACCAAATAACCGCGGACTGCACTGATGCTTTACCTACTAAATCTGTTGAGTGTTACTTTTTGCTCAATTAGGCAAAAGGACCTATTCAACTGTGTTTAAACACTCTAACTCATCAATCCGTGTTCGTCCGCACTACAAATCAGCAACATTGTGTTTTTTCAGCAAAGTTTTTAACCGCAAAGGACGCAAAGACCGCTATTGGAAAATGAATCAACTTTGCGCTCTTTTTCCTGCGAACCTTGCGGTTAAGTTTTGGTTGCGGCTTTGCCGCGCTGGGAAAATCCGTGGTTAAATTTTTTGGTTTCGGTTTTGCCGCTCCGCGAACTTCGTGCTGCCATTGTGCTCTCTGTGTCGTTGCTTTTTTTTTCATCCAAGAGCGCCGTCAAGCAAATGCTTTTAGAATTTCCCGGTGCAGTCCCTGCAAGTCGCTGTAAGCTTTCTGAATTTCTTCGACTTTCTTTTGCAGCTCACGCATCAGTTTTTGCTTTTCCAGTCCGTTGCGAATTACAATTTTCAAGTCGTCGTTGTTCCAGGGTTTTTCGATATACTGGAAAAGGCCCACGTCGTTGATGGCTTTGATGGCGTTTTCTTTGTCAGCGTAGCCGGTCAAAATGATGCGGGTGGCCTGCGGGTCGATGTCCTTAACTTTGGCCAGAAAGGAGATGCCATCCATTTCGGGCATGAGATAATCCGAGATCACCAGGTCGATTTTGTTTTTCTCGACGTATCTGAGCGCATCTTTTACGGATGAGAACGTGACCACTTCGTAATCGGTTTCCAACTCGAGAAATGAGCTCAAACTGGTGAGGATCATATCTTCATCATCAACAATCAAAACTCGCGACTGCATATCCTGGACCTCTGACATTCAATTCTCCTGCTGAATTTATTGTTACTATCTATGAACCTGGATAATCCCAGCGCTGCGAAACTGCAGAAAGATAGTGGGCAGTTCGCAGTAAGCAGTAGGCACATGGCAAGGTAGGCTTGGTAATTGCCTACTGTCAACTGCCTACTTCACCTTTAGGAAATAAATTATTTTTGTAAAAAAGTGCCTGCCTGCCCGCGCAGGCGGGTCTGCACGGGCAGGCAAGAGTTCAGCGATAATACTACAACCATAGAGTCTTGGCTAGACTTCCATCTCACCCCACCCGTTCCACCAGTGCCCGCAAGCGCCGCGCCAGTGACCGCAGCAGCGCTTCGGCGATCCGTACATGGTCCGAGAGCAAATCGTAAAAATCCTCGCGGGATATTTTGAGTCCCTCGGTTTGTTCGACGGCCGTAGCCGTGGCCACGCGCGGCTGATCATCAAACAGTGCCCAGGTCCCGAAGGCTTCGCGCGGGCCGATCAGGTTTATTTCCTGATGATCGCGGTGCATGCGAACCTTACCGGAGATGACCAGGTAGAGCGCGTCGGAAGCCTCGTTGGCGCGATAGATTTTCTCTCCCGCTTGAAACGTCACTTCCTCGGCAATGGCGGCCAGGTGGGCGAGGTCTTCGGTTCGCACCTCTCTCAATATATCAATGTCCTGCAAGAATATCACTTTTTCAATTATCGAGTACATGTGATGCCGAATGTCCTAAGACAAAGTGAGCGGTTTCCTGTACTATGGCATTCGACTCAATGGTGGCGCGTTCAATAATGGGGCGGAAATCGTTGACCATACCCACTTTCCAGATTTCGTAAAACGCGCACGACCGCAGCCAGGGGTCGCTGGTCCCTGCCAATTCTTGCAATGCTTCATATTGATTAGTGAAAGCTATGTCGATAATGCCATTGGCGCCCTGCAAAATTTGTTGCGCCGGCAGCTCTTCCACCACTGGCAGAAAAATTCGTTTGAGATCGCTGGAGAGGATGTTGTCCAAAAACTCCACCGCGTTGGCGCGAACGCTGCGGTTTGAGCTGTTGGCAGCGGCAAAGGCGTTGTAAATGTCGCGCGGCGGATAACGCAGGCCCAGCAATCGAAACGTGCGCTCGAGATGGTCGTCTAACCGCTCTCGCAGGGCGCGCTGTAACAGCGAGGCGTTCGAGACATTTTTGTCGACGCTATCGCTGGTGGCGAACGCCGCCGCCAGCAACCGATAGTAGTTCTTAAGCTCGTCGATTAACGCCGAATCAACCCGACTGTCAAACTGCAGATCGGGGTGACGGGCCCGCAATTTGTTGAGGGCTTTGATGATCTGATAGCGCAGGCCCTCGTCAACTTCGAAAATGTTTTCCAGCAACGCATCCACACAGCGCTGGCTGGGAATGAGATGCATAACCCGTGGAATGCTTAGCCGTCCGGCCAGGGGCACGGCCGGATTTTTCATGTAACCGATGAGCATATCGACAATGGCTTCGCCATAACCTGCTAGCGCTTCGCGGGCCGGCTTGCGGAAATCCTGGTGCGCCAGCAGCGCAATCAGCGCCGGCACGAATTCCGGCGCCTGCGTTTTGGCGGCGCTCTTAATGGCCCGCAGCTTCACCATCGGGTCATCGTCGTCGAGCAATCGTTTTAAATGCGGATAGTAATTCTTGTCCTGCAAAATTCCCAACGCGTCAGCGAGCTGGCTGCGGCTTTCGCGATCGCCACTCATAAACGCGGCAACTAATTCTGGCCGCAACAATTGCGCAGCCAAATCCGGCTTTTCTGCTAAATAGTATAAAGCCGCCCCGCGCAGTCCTCCGTTTTCGTCGCGCAGCCACTCTTCGACGATGTTGCTGGTAGACACATTTGAATATTTCGCGTAGAGGCGGACGGCTTCGCGGCGCACGTTTTCGTCGCTATCGCGCAACAGCAGCCGCACGTTAGGAATCACCTGCTGACTCTGGCTTTGATGGCGTAGCAGTTTGAGAGTCAGCAATCGCACCTCCGCGGAGAGATGCGAAAGCAGCGGCTGCAGCGCTGGTGACAGATCTACGCCGTCCACCGACTCCAACAGCTGCAGCGCGTAAAGAACCTGACGCTCGTTGCGGCTGGCCAGCGAGGCGATGAGCGAGTTGATGGTCGCCTCGTCTTTGATTGAAACCGACAACGTATCAACATCGATCCGGCGTTTGTCCAGGGCTTGCCGAAACGAATTCACGTACTCGCGGTAGGCTGCGACCGCAAACATCAGCCATAACCCAACTACGACAATGGTCAGGAAACTGATGTGCGCAATGCTCACCCCTAACCAGGTGAAAAGAATCCACAACATCGCGCCGCCCACGCCGCGTGCCAGTTTCTCAACGAACATATCCACGAACGCCTTGGTCTTTTTCTTGATTTCCGTGGGTATGGGCAGGTAGAGCAGCTCGGTGCCGACTTTGTTAATTGAATGACGGAAAGCGCCATCGCCGATTTTTATGAACAGCACCGAAACCAGACCATAGCTCACGACGATGAGCACGGAACCCAGCAGCAGCGACACCGGCAAAAACAGCACGGTTGCCAGCACGCCGAAGCGTTTGATGATGGCATTGGCAAATACCACCTGGAACAGCAGCGCCATAATGCTGAGATTGGAAACCCAGAACCCCAGAAAGCGGGTGAGGTCGTCGGCGTTTTTGTTCACCTCGCCGGCATAGACGGTAAATTGGAAATCCGCGATCTGCACGCAGATGAAGGTGCAGGCAACAATTCCAATCAGCAGTCCGAGATGGCGTGAGCCGCGAATGAGCTGGATCACTTCCGAGAAAATCCGCAACGGATGCTTGGTTTCGTCCTTTTTGGATCTTCGCTGAACGGAGTCAGCGGGCTGGGTGCGAATCTGCCAGGCTAAATTCATCATCAGCATCGCCGTACCCAACAATCCGATGCAGACGATTGCCAGGTTGGGCGTGCCGCCAATGAGTTCTACCAGAAAACTGGCGATGTAGCCGCCGGCGATGCCGCCGAGGATAGCGCTGACAGTGAGCAGCGGATAGAGGCGTTTGGCTTCGCGAGCGTTGAAAAGATAGTTGGCGAGCAGCCAGAAT
>DASWHH010000332.1:0-10952 GCA_036398295.1 bacterium | reverse complement strand
AGGGGGTTGGCTGAATCGACAATCCATGATTGATGATCGACGAATTGACAATTCACAATTAATCGTTCACAATTGACCATTTGCTGGTTGTCGGTTGCCAATGGTGAATGGTGAATTGTCAATTGTCAATTTTGAACGGTCGCTTGGGTGAACCGTCGCTTGGCCAGGAGGGGATTCGGCGAGCAGTGGACGAGACCCCCTCCCGGCCTCCCCCAAATTCCAAAAAGCAGAATTTGGGGGAGGAGAATTCGAGATAGAGAATTTCAGTGATATTCGGTGTTTTCGGTGTTCAATTTTAGTTGGCGAGATCGCAGCTAATTCTTAGATGAGCCTAATTCGAGGACGTCTCTGAAGTTTCGGGCGATTCTCCCGGATCGGCGATGGGCAAATAGATCAAAAACTCGGAACCTTTCTCCGGTACACTTTTGACCTTGACGCCGCCGCCGTGGGCTGTGGCGATGGCGCGCACCGACGCCAGTCCCAAACCCAGGCCACCGCCCATGAAACCGTTTTTGCTGGAGCTGTGGTACCGGCTGTCCTGAACTTCATAAAACTTGTCGAAGATTTTACCATGTTCGGCAGGATCGATGCCGATGCCGTTGTCTTTTACGCTAATCACGCAATAGGCAGCGTCGCGTTTCGTGCTCACCAAAATCTCACCACCGTCCGGAGTGAATTTGATGGCGTTTTGGATGAGTTCCAGAACGATACTTCTTATTTTTCCGCCTTCGCCATTGATGATCAAATCGGCGCCGCGCTTTTTGAATCCGATCTTTTGCTGCCGCAGCCGGGCGATGACTTGATAATCGCTGACAGCCTTTTCAATGATTTGGTTGACATCGAAAAGCTCGGTGCGGAGCTCGCTGGGCGCGGTTTCGACCCATGCGAGTTCGTGCATTTGCGTAACGATGCGCTCGAGGTCCTTGATCGCATCGAGGATAACCTGCATGCATTGTCGCTTTTCGTCGTCTGACAATTGCTGGTAGAGTTCGTCATTCAAGATTCCGAAATAGCCCTTCAGATGACTAACCGGCGTTCGCAACTCATGGCTGGTGACGGCGACGAATTTGTCCTTCATGGTTTGCAGATCAAGCAGTTTCTGATTGGCCAACCGCAGCGCCTGGTTTTCTGCCCCTAATTGAATTTTCTCGAAACACTTCTCGGCGACCATGCGAATCTGATCGGGCTTGATGGGCTTGAGAATGAAATCGGAGGCACCCATCTTCATCGCTTCGATAGCGTTCTCCACGGTGGCATAGGCCGTCATCATGATCACCTCGGTATGGGGGTAGTCCCGCTTGATGGCTCCCAGCAATTCAACGCCGCTCATAATGGGCATTTTGATGTCCGTGAACACAATGTCAAACGTGGTGGTGCGCATTCTTTCCAGGGCGCTCATGCCATTTTCTACAAGCACAATGCTATAGCCCTGCTCTTGCAGGCTGCGCCGGCAGACGTTGCGAATGACTTCTTCGTCATCTGCAATCAAAACTTTTTTGGAAGAGTCGGTCATGTAGGCAGCTACTTGTGCAGGTTGAAATCTGAGTCGGCGCTCGATGTCTGCGGGGAATCGGAACTCGCTAAGCTCTGAAAGTCGAAGACCAATCGCTCAAGCCTTTTGGTTTGTTCTGCGATTTGCTCAACATCATTATAGATTGGATTGGCTCTGTCAATTTGCTCCATAATGAACGTGCAATAAGCTGCGATACCCGTCAGCGGCTGATTCATTTCGTGACCAATTTTTCGCGCGATTTCAAGGGCAGGTTCTTCGCCGTTACTGTAAGATTCATGGGTCCCGCTCAACACGGCGCCAATCTGGTTGCAAACTACGGAAAGCCACTTCCCATCCTCGGGGGTGTACGCGCCTGGCCGGGAACTCTCAGCACACAAAACCCCAACGGTCTTGCCGTAGGAAAAAATTGGACTGACAATAAGGGAGCGCGTGAGTGGCGCGCCATTCTGCTTGGCAATGTTGCGAATGAGGGTATGCCCGGCCCGATTGACCTTGTTGGAAATGACGACTTTTTTTTTCGAGATGGCGTCTCTTAAGCACCTATCCTCCATTTTCTGCCGGAAGCGAGGATACCGTTTGCCGTTAGAGACGGTGAAAATGAAATCGAGCTCATTTGAGGAGGGTTGATCGAGTGCAATGGCAAAACGATCGCACGGGATGACCTGGCTCACCAGTTTGTAAGTCTTGTTCGCGAGTTCAGGAGCGGTTGGCAGGGACTTCAAAGATTCTACGATTTTATAAAGCATGTCCAGAACCTTCGACACCTTTCCAGGTTCCGTGCGCTTGGAAAATTTTGCCTTTGGGGTCTTCATAGATATGACAAGGGGTCCTGAGCGCTTTTAATCCTCTCAATCAATTGACGGCAGGCTTGCTTCCCTTCAAAACGGACGGTCGGGAGTCGTGTATCGTGGAATCGATTGTGTTCGCTTCGCAGTTTCGTACGTATTAGTGATCTAAATTAGCGTAAGGCTCGCTCTTACGCGCTTTATGAAGTATATTAAACAAAAATTACAGAAAGTCAAGTATTTTTTGCGTTAGTATCTAAAAAACCAGAAATTAAAGCGTCATGGACTTGAATTCACTGTAAAGTGCCAGGACCCGCGGAAGAAAATTACTGGTTTCTGCAGAGAGTGTCCCATCCGCTTTGTTGTTTGTCAACCACAAAGCCGCGCGCTTTTCTCCGCCATTAAAAGCAGCCAGCCCACCTTCCAGATTGTAACGCTCAATCAAAGCCGAAAGGTAGCGGCTGCCAATGCGAATGTTATAAATCGGATTGAACAAAATTTCTTCAGGGCTCGTCCAGGTGATACCCTCGTAGCTGGCGACCCACATGGCCGTTGTCGGCATGATTTGCATCAATCCCATGGCGCCCGACTCCGAGACAATTTCCGGGGACCAGGTAGCACCGCTTTCCTGGGTAATGGTAGCGCACAGCAAGTCCACGTCGAGGTTAGTGTATTTGACGCTCATATCAAAAATCTCTTCGGCAATTTCATATCTTACGCTTGACGGCAGATCCTGGTTGTATTTGCTGATGATCTTCATCACCTTCTGGATGTTATATTGGCGCACGCTATCGACGTTCATGGCGGCCCGGATGTCCTGTAGGGTTTTTTCCAAACCTGCCAGCTTTGAGTCGTTGGGCACCGGCTTTACCAAATACAATCGATAAACCACGGCCGCGATCGCCACCAGTAACAATACTACAATCAAACTTTTCAAGAAAACTGAACTACCAGCCGTGGGCTTCTGAACGTTTTCCGACATCGCACTCCTCCCTTAGAAATTCAATATCGCCTTTGTCCGTGTTCGAAGTGCTGACAGCGAGAAGGAACCCGATGCCTCGGGACAGTCGACCTGTAGTTTGAGCTTACCGTAAACTGTAGAAGTCATCAAACAAAAAAACCGAGCCCAGGCCGCGCCCTGACCCGAATCATGGGCGCCGTCTGATAATCTCGGCCGTCATGGTAACACTAATATCGCTTAAATGGTAGATCCCCAAATTTAGGACAGGCCTTTCAGTTTGCGCCAAAGTGTGGTAGTTGAGATTCCCAAACGTTCGGCGGTTTTTTTGCGATTGCCGTTCATCTCTTTCAAAGTCTTCAATATGATTTCCAGCTCTACCTCGGCTAATTTACCATTGCGGCCGCGGTGAGATTCAGCGGCTGGACCACCGCGATCACCAACTTCAACTGGTAGGACTTGCGGACCGATCTCATCGCTGTCGGAAAGTGCAATAGCACGTTGCAGCACATTTTCCAACTCACGAATATTACCCGGCCAGTCATGATTCATCAACATGTTCATGGCTCGTTTGGAAACCTTGGTGACGGCTCGATCCCGATATAAGGAGCCGTACCTGCCAAGGAAGTGCCTGGCTAGTAAGGGGATGTCTTCCTTCCTTTCCCGAAGCGGCGGCACCGAGAGCGGGAAAACATTGATGCGATAAAATAGATCCTCGCGAAATCTCGCATTGCTGACTTCATCGGAAAGTCTCTTATTGGTAGCGGCAATCAAACGCACATCCGCATTCCGGACAACCGGATCCCCGACCTTACGAATCTCGCTGTTTTGCAGAAAGCGCAGCAGGGCGGCCTGGGTTGAGGGTGCCAGCTCGGCGATTTCGTCCAGTAACAGCGTTCCACCATTGGCACTTTCGAGCAAACCCATTTTATCGGCGATCGCCCCGGTGAAAGCGCCTTTGACATGGCCGAACAGTTCACTTTCCTGCAAAGTCTGCGTTATCGTAGCGCAATTGACAGTTAGAAATGGTCCACGCTTTCTGCTGCTCAAATGGTGAATGGCCTGTGCGATCAATTCCTTGCCGGTACCACTTTCTCCGTAAATCAAAACTGTTGAATTGGTGTGAGCCACCCGTTCCACCAGCGATAGCACCTGGATAAGACCGTCGGATTCGCCCACGATAGCATCGAATTCAGCAATTTGTCGAATCTCGCTTTTGACAACTTTTCGCTGTTGCTCACTTGCGCGTTTCTCCCGCAGCCTGTCGATGCGTGATAGCAGCTCAGCGTTGTGGAAGGGCTTAGTGATGTAATCGTTTGCACCCGATTGCATGGCCTCCACCCCCCTGGGGATGGTGCCGTAGGCCGTTATCATCAGCACATCGGTAGCCGGCCAGTTCTTTTTGATCTCTCGTGTCAGTTCGATGCCATCCATGGGATCCATCATATAGTCGGTAATGACCAGATCGAAGTAGTGTTGCTTCATCAATGCCAGGGCGCGGGGACCATCTTCAACCGCGTTGGCGCCAAAGCCGGCCTTCTTCAACAACAGGTGTAGCGTTTCGCGAACAATGTCATTATCCTCGACAACCAAAATTTCGAACGCAGATAACATCCCTATTCTCCCCTGTCGTAACTCTCCCCTTAAATCGCAGGAAGGAAACTAAATCGTGGACTTACTCACTTGCGCCTTCAGGTGTTCGCTAATCCCAGCGACCGATTTCGCGACCACGCTGTTCAGGCTCTCACTGATGGCTTTAACGACATCGGCGGGTTCTTTTTTCGCAGCTGCGGTTTTCTCAGAGATGACATTTTCCCACACGACTTCGTTGCTGTCGGGCGTATGAAGCTGAAATTCTATGGTCACCACTCCATACCACGATTGCCCTTCGTCCCATTCCTCAAATGAGGTGATCCGACCTCTTAGAATATAGTCAATCTTGAAGGTGGAGGGAATGCGAACCACCCGCTGAAAGAGGCCGGCCGCGCGAAATTGCTGAAAGATTCTTTCGGCGACAATTTTTTTCGGCTGCGCGATCCAGCGTCGATAATGATAAAATTGCACCTCGTAGGGCGAGTCGCGATAGACGATCTTATCGCTTTCGTAAAGGACATCAGCGGAAAATTGGCCCACGCCGATAGTTACCGGCAGTATGCCGCTGTGCTGCGCATCGGTAACTTCGTAGTCAATTTTATAATAGTAGGTGGGCGGCACACCCCCACAGTTGCTCAAAGTAAGAAATAGCAACGTGCTCGCGATGACAATGCTAACCTGTTTCATCCAGTGTTCCTCAGTTTACGTGGTTGTTTTTCAAGGAAGCTTTCTTTCCGGCGGCGCGTCCTTGCGAATCAGCAGCCAGGGCCGCTCTTTCACGATGCGGGTGAATTCCTCCATATTTTGGGACGCATATTGAAAATTCTCCATAATGTCGACGATGCTGGTGGTATTCGAAGATAAAATATTCTCAAGGATGCTCATGGTCTCCCGCAGGTCTGCAATCAACTTGGTAGTCTCTTCTGTCGTTTTCTGCAGATGGCCGAGGGTTTGATCAAAGTTGCCTTTGTTTTTGTCCATCAGCTCGTTCAAATCCTTGCCAATGCTGGCCATGTGAGCGGTAAGATTGTCTAAGTTCTGCACCACGCTCAAGAATTGCTTCTGCCCCTGGGTCATGATGTTATCAAAATTGGCGAGCATGTTGCCAAGATGGGCGCGATTTTGCTCGTTGAACACATCGCTGACGCGGGCGAGCAACTCCTGCACCTGCTCATTTAATTCTCCGAGCGGCTCGGCCATTTGCGAGAAACCCAACACCTCTTTGCTCTCGATGACGCTGCCCGGCGGCAACAGCGGCGAGTCCAGCGAACCCGTCGAGAGTTCAATGTGCTGGTCAGTCATGATTCCAATCGATGTCACAAAGGCTTTGGAATCGATCCGCACCGGCGTTTTTTCATCAACCCTAATTTTTACGTGAATTTTGGTATCGGTCCCTTCCGGCAAAGTGATGCCGTTAACATAGCCGACATCCATGCCACCATACTTAACCAACGACCCTTCTTGAATGCCGCCAGCGTATTTCAAATAGGTTTGATAATCTTTGGTCTGCTTGCCAAAGTCGACGCCAAAAATGACAACCAAAAAGGCGACAAGGATCGCCGCGCTAACGACGATAGTAAGTCCTGCTTTAATCTCATTTGATTTGAATTCCATACCTGCTCCTGATGTTAAACCTCACTGATCAACGTGCTCAAGACCTTATCGCGATCGACGGTTTCATCGTCCGGCTCGCGATTAAAAAATTGCTTGATGACCGGATGACTGCTATTCATCATTTCATCCTTCCCGCCCACCGCCAGGATCTTGCCCTGGTGCATCATGGCAACCCGATCGGCGATGATATCGACAGATGCCAGCTCGTGGGTGACGACGATGATGGTCATCTTGAAAGCCTTCTTGAGTTTCAAGATTAAGTTATCGATGCCAGCGGCCACCACCGGATCTAACCCGGCGGAGGGTTCGTCGCAAAACAGAATCTCCGGATCCATCGCCAACGCCCGCGCCAATCCCGCGCGCTTTTTCATGCCGCCGGATAGCTGCGATGGCTTATAATCATAGAAACCGGACAACCCCACCGAATCTAATTTCATGTTGATCATGATGCGCATGGTGCTTTGCTCGAGCGATGTGTGTTCTCGCAACGGTAGCGCGACGTTATCACCGACGGTCATGGAATTAAACAACGCCGCCGACTGAAACAGCATGCCGATTTTTTTTAAAATCTCGACTTTCTCTTCCTCCTGCATGGGAGCGATGTCTTTGCCCCTGATTAGAATTTGCCCGCCGGTGGGACTCGAAAGGCCAATCATGTGGCGCAACAAGGTGCTTTTGCCGCAGCCGGATTTCCCCAGAATGGCAATGGACTCCCCCCGGTAAATGTCGAGATTGACACCGTCGAGGACCGTGCGATTGCCGTATTTTACAACCAAATCTTTAACCTGAATGATGGGTTCTTTCATGGCGATCAAAAAGTCGAGTAAAACAGCCCTGTGAAAAAGACGTCGGCGGCAATGATCAGAAAAATCGATGTCACCACCGACTTGGTGGTGGACTTGCCCACCCCTTCCGCACCACCCTCGACATTAAAGCCTTCGTAATTGCCAATGGTGGCGATGATCAATGCAAAAAATACGCTTTTGACCAACCCGCTGAACAAATCCTTGAAAAGCAGCGCGGAGATGGTCTGATTGATATAGCGAATGCTGGTGATATCCAGGGTACCCATGGCAATGGTGTAACCGCCGACGATGCCAATAAAGTCGCCCAGGATTGTCAGGGAAGGCAGCATGATCATCATGGCAATCGTGCGCGGTACCACCAAAAATTTGATGGGATTGAAGCCCATGGTCTTCAAGGCATCGATTTCCTCGGAGACTTTCATGGTGCCGATCTCCGCGGTGATGGCGGAGCCATTACGTCCGGTGACGATGATTGCGGTCAGCAGCGGCGACAGTTCCCGCACAATCGAGACGGCCACCAGATTGGCAACGTAAATGGTGGCGCCGAATTGGGCGAGTTGATATGCCGATTGCATCGCGATAATCAAGCCAACAAAAAACGAGATCAGCGCAACAATGGGAATCGATTCGTAGCCAATACGCACCATCTGTTCGATCGTGCTTCGCCAGCCCAATTTCTGACCTTTGAGCGGTGCGGCAATAATCCAATAAAATGTCTGCCCCGTGAGTGTAGAAATTCGGCTCAACTGAGTCAGTAATTTGAAGGCGGAGCGACCGAGGCTGCCCAAGAATCTCAGAACGATGTCCATAATCAAAATGCCTTCAAAGCGTCTTCGGTGGTTGGGTAAATGTCAAACACTTTATCGAGGCGGCTGAGTTCGAATACATCGCGAACGGCGTCGCGCAGATTTGCCAACTTGAGCTTGCCGCTGTATTTGCTGGTTTGTTGCAGCGCCTCCACCAGGGTGGCGATGCCGGAGCTGTCCATATACTTGACCTTGCTGAGTTCGACCAGGATGGCTTTCTGCTCTTTCTTCGTCAAATCCAGGAGTATTTTTCGTAGTTGCGGCGAAGAATAAAGGTCGACCTCGCCCTCCACCTCCACTATTTTAACGGAATCGCGATCATCAACTCGAACTTCCATTATTTCTCCTTTTTGGGGAACAAGTACTTTGTCAGGGTCAGCTGGTTGCCCACTTCCAAAGTGTTGTCGTAATGAACCTCATCCATTGCGCTCTTAATAAAATGCACTCCCAACCCTCCTGGCCTGACATCATCGAGATTCCGCGATTTAATTTTGCTCAAGTCCAGCTTGTTGCCGAAATCACGCAAAACCACCTGCAAGCGATCATCGAGCACGCGAAAGAATATCACAATCGGTTTATTGTTGGCGCTGTTGTAGGTATGCTTGATAATATTGGCGACAGCCTCATCGACCGCCAGGGTAACGGCATTTCGTTCGTCTTCCGCAAAACCGCAGATTTCACACAGGTGAGAAACACTGGCGCGGATTATTTTCAAAAGTTTTGGATCGCTGGGCAAACGCAGCTCTATTTCACTCAAGTCGTTTCTCCCTAAACACGTTCAAGATCGGGTTATTGCCACTTCAGCGCCAAAACCGTTAAGTCGTCGTATTGCTCGGTATCGACTGCAAAACTCTGAACATCCTGCAGTAGGGTCTCCACCAACTGCTGAACCGACTTGTTGTTGTCGGACAAGGTCGCGATAGTCCGAACTAACGAGTATAACTCGCCCGCTTTGTTTTTAGCTTCGATGATGCCATCCGTGATCGAGACGATGACATCGCCCTTGCCTAACTTCACTCGATCTTCCTTGAGATTGATTTCCTCCAAAATCCCTAACGGGATACTCTTGGCCTCCTTAAGCAGTTCGACTTCATGAGTAGCCCCATCAATGCGAATGAACGGAATGTGGCCGGCATTGGTATAAATAAATTCGCCAGTTACAGCGTTCAAAATTCCATATTGGAAAGTTACAAACATTCCCCGCCGACTGCGTTCGACCAAAACATCGTTTAATGCCTTGAGCACCGGATAGGGATGCTTTTGATTCTGGGAATACATGCGAAAATCGCTGACGAATCGGGCCATGTAAAGGGCCGCGGGAATGCCCTTGCCGGTAACATCGCCCACGGCAATGCCGATATGTCTTTTGTCCAACTCCACCAGGTCAAAAAAATCTCCGCCAATCGAGACTGCCGGCAGACTGCGTCCGGCAACCGAGAATCTCTTTTTGGGGCCGTCCGGAAAGGTTTGCGGCATAAAACTCTGTTGAATGGTTTTTGCCGCTTCCAACTGCTGCTCCAGCTTTTGCCGGTCCATTTTGAGCTGGTACATGCGCGCATTTTCAATGGCCATGGCAACCTGGCGGCAAAATGTGGAAAAAAGTTCCAGGTCGTCGTCGTTAAACGCGCGGCCGTCAACCCGGTTGATGACCTCCGCCACACCGATGATTTTTTCTTTGACCATCAGTGGTGCGGCCAAAATTGTGCGTGTTTGGAACCCGGTGGTGTTGTCAACCTTGGAGGCGAAGCGAGGGTCGGTTGAAACATCTGGAACAATCTGTGGTTCGCCGTGCACGGCCACCCAGCCAGCTATCCCCTCTCCCATCTGTAGCTGGATTTTGTTTTGAATCTGGTCGCCAACCTCGCCGAGGGCAAAAGTGCATTCCAGAACATTCTTTTCTTCATTGATGAGCATGACCGAGCTGGCTTCAGCTTTCATCACGCTCTGGGCGATCCCCATCACCAACCTGATCAGATCATCCATGCCATTGGCTGAATTGATGACGATGCTGACCTCAATGAGGCTGCTTAAGTCTTCGACTTTGTTACGGAGGATGTTGACTTCGGCAAGCAAATCCTGATTTTGGAAGTCGTTTTTCTGTAATTGCTGCTCAGCCATGTGCGCGATTGATGTTTTCAGGGTATGAGGGCAAATGTCGTGAAAAGATATGATAATCCCATCTCAAATGCAATAAAAAAAAAGAAATGGTGGACTTGCGGTTTTCCCCAAAATGGGTCTGGTAGGGTAATATTTCATAAGTGGTTTGCAAGAAATTACTGTTCAAATATCGCACAACTGATTCAAAACGGCACAACGATAATATTTTTTCTTCTAAATACGCATCTCATCCCTAACGCATGTAAATGCAAGAGGATATAATAATGATAGAAGGAACGACGGCACACTGGCATAACCCTTGCTTTCGGCACACAAATTACAGCTGTTAATACAACCCTTCTGTTTTGGCGAAACGCAACCTGAGGTCAGCAACACGATGGCTCTCTTAAGCAGAAAAATCCTGGACGATAAGTATGAGATCATTCACGAAATTAAGCAGGGCGGTTTTGGAATTGTCTATTACGGCGTTGACAACAAGCTAAGCAAGCCGGTAGCCACTAAGGAAATCGCGCCCACTCTCCTCGAAGACCCCAAATACCTGGATATGTTCGAAGAGGAAGCTCTCAACATTGCCAAACTGAACCATAACAACATTGTACATATTTATGAGTTGAAGAAGACTACCGATGGCCGGCTCTATATTATAATGGAATATATTGATGGCAAAGACCTGGAAAAGGTGTTGCGCGTCATCAGGAAAAAAAACCTGACTTTCCCGGCCGCGATCGCGGTTTATATTATCGCCGAGGTCTGCATGGC
>DASWHH010000331.1:0-7511 GCA_036398295.1 bacterium | reverse complement strand
TCAACGGACAGGCCTTTAATCTTCTTCGCGGTGCCCTTCGGAGCCTGCGCAAGCGCGGCTTTGATCGTGGCCTCCAGTCCTTCGAGGTAATCGAGTGGGTGCTGGCGGAATTGGTTCCTTGCCGGATTGCAGTATTTGCCTTCCTTCCAACGTGGATAATAAAAGACCGCACTTGAAATCTCATCACCATTCACCGCATCAACGATTACCGTGCGGACTGAATCTGTGCCATAATCAATACCAATGACAAATTGTTCGTGTGTCATAACTTTCCCCTTCCTCGTCTTGTCGATTCTTTTCGTATGTCTTCACCTATAACTTAAAAGGGATTCTCTGTCGGATAATACACATCTTTTGGCAGGTTAAAAAAGACCTCCTTTACGCCCAACATTTTTGTCGCTGCAAACAGGCTCTTGCCGACGTGATCAAACGCTACCGCGGTGTGATGCGGAAAGCGTTTTTCGATGAGCACATGGCGATAGAAACGCGCCATCTCGCGCACCGCAAACACGCCAATGCAGCCGAAAGATTTGGGATTGATGTTCAAGACTTCACCGTGAGCAACGTAAGCCCGCAATTCAGCCTCCGAAGTAGATTGCAAACGGAAGACCGAAACTTTGCCGGCTTTGATTTGCCCCTCGATGGTGCCGCGCGTGATGTTCGGCTCTTGTCCTGGTTCCATCAAGCGATGCATAATCAACTGATGCTGCATGATGGGCTGCACGATGCACGCTGTTGACGTATTGCCGCAGTGGAATCCCATCCACAGATCATCAAGCTTGTACTCGCCGATTTCGGCCTTGCTTTCGGCATACATGTCTTTGGGCACCGTGTTGTTGATATCGAGGATGGCCGGTGGCTGCTGTGTGGCACACACCGCCATATATTCGCTCAACGCGCCATACACGTCTGCTTCGCATGCGACTGGCACGCCGCGCGTCGCCAAACGGGAATTAAGATAGCACGGCACGTGCCCGAAATATTTTTCGAAGGCTGGCCAGCATTTGTTGGCAAAGGCGCCGTACTGGGAGACCCCCAAGTTCTGGTTCATGAATTTTTCCAAAGCCAGCTCATATTGCGCCAGCTTTACGATTAGATCCGGGTAGGTATTGCCGCGACCCAGTTCTTTAGCCATTTCCGCCGCCCGGGTCCTGATTTCCGGGTTATCTTTCTCGGCTTGCACGATGTCGTAAAGATCGAGTTCGCTGCTTTCCATGATCTCGACGCCCATATCAAAGAGCGGCTGGATCGGCGCATGGCAGGTGAGGAAATCAAATGGGCGCGGTCCAAATGCGAAAATTTTCAGATTACGAACGCCATTGACGATGCGCGCAACCTGAATGAAATCCTTGACCATCATCGCGACGTCCTCGGCATCGCCGACCGGATTCTCTGGAACATATGGATTTAAGCGGCGCAGGCCGAGATTATAAGATGCGCTCAACAAGCCACAATAAGCGTCGCCGCGGCCGTTGATCAAATCTCTGCCGCTGTCCTCGGCGGCGGCAGCCATCATCACCGGACCATCGAATTTTTGCGCTAACCAGGTGGTTGGTCCCTCCGGGCCAAAGTTTCCGAGATAGAGTGCCAGCGCATTGACTTTCTTCTCTTTCAGCTCGGCGAGAGCTTTCACGGCGTCCTTTTCGTTTTCAACAATGGTCTCCATCTCTGTGACCGGAAGGTCTTTAACATGACACGCTGCAACGACCGCCGCCCGCCGTTTTCGAGATAATTCAACCGGAAAACAGTCACGACTCACGGCCACGATGCCGACTCGAACATTCGGAACATTTTTCATGGTTTTCACTCCTTCTGCATAGTTCACTAAGATTGAGGTGGTACGATTGCCATTAGAACGCGGATTGAGGGAGTACCGAACCCACAATGCCGGGCGGAGCGCTGTTGCCGGCGGTGTCTAACACGTTGTCCGTCAGCACCTATGATTCCCTCATTGGCAGACGCTCGCAGAAAAGCCCTGTAATATTTTGAATCGATTTTTCATATTTTAGCACAATCTGTCGCAAAAGTCAAAAGGCTTATAAGTTGCTAATACCGCCATTTTCAATTTGTGGCTACCCATAGCCATTTTCACACCCGGGCGACGAATTTGAACTTTCAGCAGCAAAGCACTTTTTTCAGGTCTAGCCACATCACCTCTGAGCGATAATCCAGGTTGCGAGAAGACGTCTCATCCTTGCTTCAGTCTCCGGTGAGATCCCAGGCGAAACATTCGCCGCCCTTGCGATCAGATTTGGCGCCGGCTGCATCTGCCGAGCACAGGCTTTCAGCAAAGGGATCGGCGTAAAGGTAACGATGGGTTTTCAATGACATCAGCATCAAGTCACCACGTAGCATATCCTGCCACTGGAATGTGGAAGCATCGCCTTTGTCCTCCTTCTCGATCCTGACTTCAGCCATTTCTCCGGCGCCGATAACCGTAACAAAACCACCGTCAACTACTGATTGCAGTGCAATCCGTCCGTTTCCCCGATCTAAGACCCTGAAATGCGTGGCAGTGCCTTCGGCAAACCGACTGGAGAAGGCCACGGGTCGTACAAACTTTTTCCAATTGACGAGCACCGTACTATCCGCCAGGCTGGTTAGAATGATGGTTTTCCCGTAAGGGATGGGGCGAGTCAGGCCGCCCGCGCGAGGCTCATCAACCACAAAGCTGTTAAAGTCCGCATAGCCGCCTTCGGCGCCGCCAGCGTTGTAATTGAACAGCGCAAAACGGCCGCCTTGAAAAGTACGCAATTGGAAAACCATGGTAAATTCAACGCCAAGCGGCTGAAAAGTTTTGCCGTCGGCGCTGTAGCTGAAGTTAGCTATTTCGGTGTCGAAATCACAATGCGCGCGCAACCAGACGCGGGATGCATCAATCTTTTGGATGGCCACGTTGCTGATTTGTTGATGGTACTGCTGAACTTCCAATCCGCTTTCACTTTGGGCGACACCGATCCAGGCGTATGGCAGATTGAGCAACGCCAGTCCGGCGACGTCGCCCGACTTCATGCCTTTGGCATCCAGCTCAATAGTCGCGATGGATTCCGGTCCCACTGCGCGTTGGGTGAGTGAATTGCGGGCAAGCCAAAAGCTTTCTGCCGAGAGGGCCTGCAACCGGAGATAGCCCTTTTTTTTCGAAAGCGACCATTTGCCATCGACCGGCACGTGATTCCATTGCCAAATCGGTTTCAACTTTGACCCGGAAAAATCATCGTCGCGTTCGTAGGGTGCTCGCGGCGCTGACGTGTGGCCGGTATTGGGCTTAACCCAGGTGCGCGGCGACCGCTTGAGATTGCCGGGCAGACCAAAATAGGGCCAGCCATCTTTCCATGTCACCGGCGACAAACATAGCAGCCGTCCAATTGAGTTGTGGTCCATCATCGAGTAGCCCCACCATTCACCGGATTGCACCTGCACGATGCCACCCTGGTGCATGGGGATGCGGCCAACAAAGTTCTTTTGCGGCGGTATCAGATTGAAAGGCGGCCCCTGCCTGGTATTGTTCAGCCGCCAGCCGGTATCGATGCCGAAATTTTCCTCAGCGCTGATGACCTCTATCTCGTAGGGTCCGGTGGGTTTGTCCGATCGCAAACAAACCTGGTAGCAAACCGGATCGTAGTTGGTATTGGTGATGTAATACTTGCCATCGATTTTGTAGAAATGGCATCCCTCGCCCGCGCCGCTGCCAGCCGGCACGATGACCTGCTCGGTGCCGGGCTTGATGTCCATGAGGTCTTCGGTCAATTCCGCGATCTTGACCTCGTCGTAGCTCCACACCACGTAAATCATGCCATCGTCATCAAAAAGCACGGATAGATCGTGCAACGCAACTTTCATGGTGTGATGCGACCACGGGCCTCTGGGATCGGCTGCGGTGAAGACCTGGGTATTGTGGCGGTTGACGTTGGTGAAAATATAGAACTTGCCGTTATGATAGCGAAAGCTGGGCGCCCAGATTCCCTGACCGTAGGCGTCCTTGCCGCCTTCCAATCGAAACTCCGGACCGTAATCTATTTTGTCCACGGCGTAGCTCAGAAATTCCCAATTAACCAAATCCTTTGAGTGCAAAACCGGCAGGCCCGGCATAGTGTGCATGGTGGTGCCGGTTAGATAATAATCATCGCCGACGCGGATCAAATCGGGATCGGAAAATTCTTCATAAAAAAGCGGATTGGTGTAAGTGCCGTTGCCGTTGTCGGCTTTCCAGGTTGGGTTGGCGGTGTCATCCATTACTGACTCATGATTCTGCGACAGGGATAGGCTAACGAGAAGTAAGCAGAATAGGAAACATGATAACATTTTAGAAGCCTTCATATTCATCTATCGTCCTTTCTTACTAACTTGAGATTTCATGAACATCTTCTGCCACGGATTCACACGGATAAACACGGATTCGGTTAGTTCAAAACGCTTTATCCGTGTCCAATCAGTGCACATCCGTGGCTGATGCTTCTAATTTTTACTCGCCTCCGCAAACTTCTTCAAATCCATAATCAATATGCCACGACCGACCCCGGCCGCATCGCCGAATTTGGCATATTGAAATGCCATGAAGTTGCCATCGTCGCTCACGACCGGATTCGTCGCTTTCCAGCCCGGATAGTCATTGAAGTGGGATATTCTTTCATACTTTCCCGAGCCATCCAACGCCAGTTTATGAATGTCGATAAATTGAATGCCCTTGAATTCTTTTCCTTGCGAGGCATGTCGATCACTTTCGACCAGCGTGTGTCTTCCATCCGGGAAAATACCCTCCGGCTCCTCATATTGATTATCCGCATGGGAATAGTTGACGACTTCCCCGGTTTCGATGTCCAGGCCCATAACTTCGCCGCCGCGATATTCATAAGCGCTGAAGATGAGCTCCGTTTCGTCGGGTGGCCGAAAATTCTGAGTCTCCAGATTGCACTCGAAACCGAGGTTGGCAGCATCCAAAATCAATTTCTTTCCGACGATTTTCGGCGTGCCACTTTCATAGCTGATGTCGCCCATGTAGAACTGGTTGTTCCGAGTCCAGGCGATGCGCATGTTTTTGCGCGAGACGGCCGGCCCTTCGGAGCAATGCTCTCCCAATGCGACGGCTGGGCCGGAAAGATCGTGCTTCAAAACCCAAAGCTCGGCATTCTCCTCACGCCGGCTCGGCCACGGATCTGCTGCATCGAATTTTCTGGCGCCTGACAACAAAATATCACCGTTGCTCAGGTAGAGCGCTCGGGTGTAGCCTTCATGAAAATAGTGATGCGTCATCGGGCGCAACTCTTTGGCTTTCACATCGACTTCATAGACGTCGCCAAATGTTTTTTCCAGGAACAAAACACGCTGCCCATCATGCGACCAATCCGCGCGCTCGCCAAACGTGGTCAATCGGCTGATATATGGCGGCAACTCATCCAATGGCGAGCCGGCTTTGGTTTGGGCATGGCCGGCGGCCGCCGCGGCGATCACCAATGATAGAAATAGAAATCCGGTTCGTGTCGTGTTCATTTTGGTTCCTCATGGTCACATAATCTCTAGCTACAACATGCTTCGACTTCGCTCAGCATGAACGGGGTCAGTAATGACGGTTCGACTTTTTGGACAGCCCCGTGTGAGTCCCACAATGATCCTACAGAGCTTGGGACACCGCCTTAATAACTTTCGCATCCAATTCTTTCCGCGCCAGCCAAACCGCCATCTCACCGTTGCCGCGGTGAGACCAGGCATAATAAGGAATGGCTGTGAACTCGCGTTGTCTGCCGGATTTGTCCAATGCCTTACCTTTGATCACGGTCACGCCATTCAATAATTCTTCATTATAATCAGCCTGAAACTCGGCATCGTCCGCAATCACGAGGTCGAGCACTTTGCCGCCATTGTCAACGGCTTCGGCGCAGTAAACAATCGGACCGCGCGTTAGCGCCACTCTGTTCGAATCATCTTTCACGCTGTCACTTGCGGCAACGCGGCGCACCGGCATGGGCAGGTTCAGCACAATCACGTCGCCCTTCGCCCATTCGCGATCGATCACCGCAAAACCATGATTGAGATTCATGTCAATCGGTTGGCCGTTCAACATCAGCGAAACCGCGGTCTCACTTCCATCCACATAGTGATACAGATCACTCGGAAGCGGTTTGTCCGTCGCCCAGCCGGGAATGCGAACATTGAGCGCAAACTGTTGGCTGCCTTTGGGATCGACTTTGATGACCACTTTGCCATCCCAGGGATAATCTGTTTCCTGGCTGATTTCGACCGGCGTTCTGCTCATCGCAATGTTGGCCTTGCCGGCAACGAAAAGATTGACGTACAAGTCATCGTTTTGATGGGCGTAGATATAGTTAGTAACCGACGGAATGAATCGCATCACATTTGACGGACAGCAAGAGCAGTCGAACCAGGCTTGCCGACCCAACTTGCCAATATTGAACTCATATTTGCCGTCGGATTCCAGCGCGTTGGGATAGAAGAATGAATCGCCGGACAGCGACACGCCCGAAATCATTCCATTATATAAGGTGCGTTCCAAAACATCAATATACTTGGCATCGCCGTGAAGCAAGAACATGCGGTGATTCCAATAGATATTTCCGATGGCCGCGCAGGTTTCATTGTACGATGTCAGGTTGGGCAATTCATAATTGTCGCCAAACGATTCTCCCCGGTGCCGGGCGCCGATGCCGCCAGTGATGTAGATCTTTTTGGAAACGACATTCTCCCAAATTTTGTCGATGGCGTTCAGGTAGGACGAATCGCTCTCGATGCTGGCAATGTCCGCCATCCCGGCATACATGTACACCGCGCGCACGGCATGTCCGACGGCTTCCTCCTGTTCAACGACGGGAATGTGATCCTGATTATACGCTCCGTAAAGCTCGTGCCCCTCGCCATTGCCGCGTTGATCCAAAAAGAATTTGGCGAGGTCGAGATACTTTTTGTCATGAGTAGCGCGGTACAATTTTACCAGGCCGGTTTCAATAATCTGATGCCCGGGTGGTTCGAGTTTTTTGCCCGGACCAAAGGTGGCGGCGATCAGGTCGGCGTTTTTCAAAGCAACATCCAAAAGGTTTCTTTTGCCGGTGGCCTGATAATGCGCATAAGCGGCTTCATACATGTGGCCGACGTTGTACAGCTCATGACTTGCGCCAAGATGATGCCAGCGCGGTCCCGGTTTCACCCAGGTCGCGGGTGTTGTATCCGGGGCCAGCGTCTTCCACGTGCACAAATATCCGTCATCTTCCTGCGCCGCCGCAATCTTCGTGATGATATCATCGATGTATTGCTCCAACTCTGCATCCGGATGAACCTTCAGAGAATATGAAGCGCCCTCGATAATTTTATAAACATCTGAATCATCGAAAGGCATTTTCCCCTCGTACTCTCCTTCCATGAGTCCGCCGGCCTTGGCAAAATTTCTCATTCTGCCCTCTTCCTCACATTTGTCGAAGCCGAACGGAATGGTGACAGTGCGATTGGTCTCGATGCGTTTGGACCAAAAATCATCGGTCAACATAATGTCGGTGAACGACACC
>DASWHH010000330.1:0-1575 GCA_036398295.1 bacterium | reverse complement strand
ACGATAGCGAGCTGTTCACTAAAGCGCTGCAAATCGCCAAAGCGACTATTATCCTGGATGGCCACATCGACGTACCGTACCGCTTGCTTGAGAATGAGAAGTCGGAAGACATCTCGCGGGCCACCCTCAAAGGCGAGTTCGATTTTCCCCGCGCCCAGGAAGGCGGTCTCGATGCGCCGTTTATGTCGATCTATATTCCCGCCCGGCTGCAAAAAACCGCTGGCGCGTCAAAGCGCCATGCCGAGATGTTGATCGCCATGATGGACAGCATCATTGCGAAAAATCCGTTGAAGTTTGCCAGGGCGCTTACACCGGCAGAGGTCAAAAATAATTTTAAAAAGGGCCTGGTTTCCCTGCCCTATGGCATGGAAAACGGATCGGGCCTCGAAGACGATTTGCAGAACGTGCGCTATTTTTACAATAAAGGCATTCGCTATGTCACGCTTACCCATGGAAAAAAGAATCTCATTTGCGATTCCTCTTATGACAGCGACAAAGGTTGGAATGGCCTGAGTGATTTTGGCAAACAAGTTGTGGCCGAGATGAACCGTGTCGGAATCATAGTGGATATTTCGCATGTCTCCGACTCGGCATTCTATCAAGTGCTGCGCTTATCGAAGGTACCGCCTATTTGTTCGCACTCCAGCTGCCGCCATTTCACTCCGGACTGGGAACGTAACGTGGACGATGACATGCTGCGCGCGCTTGCCCAAAAGGGTGGGGTCATCCAGATTAATTTTGGCTCGGCATTTCTGAGCCAAGCTGCCAACCAATACGATACCAGGTATTCGGCGTACCGCACCCGGTTTATGGCCCAGCACGCGATTGCCAATGAAAAGGATCATCGTCTGAAAAGCGAGATGGATGGATACAAGAAAGACCATCCCTACCCGTATGCCGCCATCGTTGATGTGGTCGACCACATTGATCATGCGGTGAAAATTGCCGGCATCGATCACGTGGGGCTGGGTTCGGACTTTGACGGCGTTGGCGACTCCCTGCCCACCGATCTGAAATCGGTAGCGGATTATCCCAAGTTGATTTATCATTTGCTCAAACGCGGCTACTCGGAGAAGGACATCGAAAAGATTCTGAGCGGTAATGCGCTGCGGGTCTGGCAGCAGACGTTGGATTTTGCGGCGATGCAGAAATAGCAAGGCCGACGGAAATAGTTTTCTCCAACGACGAATCAACCCTCCTTTTGAACCATTATGCATTAAGAGAATCTGGTTGATTTTTGATATCCCTTTACCGCTTTCTCCACTTCTAACCCATTAGCTGTATTATAATAAAGCCGGTCAAAACTACCAATCCGGGCAGTTTTTTTTGTTTATGAAAATCAGTTTCTTTAAAGGATTTAAGCTCTAATAGAAAGGATTCCACTCATGAGAGGAGCAACGCCTGTTTTTGCATTGATGGTCTTCCTGGGTTTATTGGCCAATCAGATGGTTCTGGCGCAGGTACCCACCACCATGAGCTACCAGGGCGTGTTAGCCCTGCCCGGCGGCGCCACCGTTCCCGATGATGAATATTCGATCTCATTTCGAATCTACGATGTCAGCTCCGGTGGCACGC
>DASWHH010000329.1:0-2916 GCA_036398295.1 bacterium | reverse complement strand
GCGGGCGTTCCGGTGATTCCCGGCAGCGACGGCATTTTGAAGGAGGCTAAAGAAGCCAAAGCCCTGGCTCTTGAAATGGGTTATCCCGTCATCCTCAAAGCCACAGCCGGCGGTGGCGGACGCGGAATGCGAATCGTTCGTGACGAAACGTCGCTAGAAACGTTGTTCAGTACCGCCGGCGCTGAAGCGGCCGCGGCGTTTGGCAACCCCGGCCTTTATATGGAAAAGTATTTCGAAAACCCACGCCACATCGAAATACAGCTTCTCGGGGATGCGCACGGCAACATTGTGGCTCTCGGCGAGCGTGAATGCTCCATTCAACGCAAGCACCAGAAGCTGATCGAAGAATCTCCGTCGCCAGCCATCACCCAGGAAATTCGTGAAGAGATGGCAGAGGCCGCTATTAAAGGCGCGCAAGCGGTGAATTACGAAAGCGCCGGCACCATCGAATTCCTTTTAGAGAACGGCAAATTCTATTTTATGGAAATGAACACACGCATTCAGGTCGAACATCCGGTCACCGAGGCTGTGTTTGGCCTGGATCTGGTTAAGAAACAAATTGAAGTGGCCGCCGGGGCGAAAATTGATTGGAAAAAAAACTACCGCATGCGCGGCCATGCTATCGAATGCCGCATCAATGCCGAGGACCCGGCGCATGATTTCCGGCCTTCGCCGGGCAAGATCACCAGCTTCCACGTGCCAGGCGGTCCCGGAGTGCGGGTCGATACTCACGCCTATGCTCATTACCTGATTCCGCCGTTTTATGACTCGCTGATCGCGAAAGTCATAACCCAGGGCCGTACTCGCGAGGAAGCCATTGTTCGGATGAACCGGTGTCTGGAAGAGTTTGTTATCGAAGGGATTCATACTACGATACCTTTCCATATGATGGTTTTGGGGGACCCGGATTTTCTGTCAGGTAATTTTGATACTAAGTTCGTAGAAAACCTCCAGCGCCGATACGCCAATGCGGCCTAATTTTTCAAGGAATTATAACAGAGGAGATATGGCATGAACATTCCTGAGGAATTGAGCTACACCTCAGAGCACGAATGGGTGGCCATCAAAGGCGACATCGCCACCATCGGAATCACGGAATATGCCCAGGGTGAGCTGGGCGATATTGTGTTTGTTGAATTGCCCAAGCCCGGTGACACGACCACTCAAATGCAACCCTTCGGTACCATTGAGGCCGTTAAGGCAGTTTCGGATCTGTACGCTCCCCTCAGCGGTGAAATCACGGAAGTGAACTCCAAACTCGAAGAGCAGCCGGAGCTGATCAATCAATCACCCTATGGCGACGGGTGGATAGTCAAGCTGAGGATGAAAGAAAAAGCTGAGCTTCAAAAACTGCTCTCCGCCGAAGATTACCGCGCCCAGATTACTTGAGCGAGTGTAATATCGTGATACATTGTGCGACTCGGTTGTGACAGCACACAACACGAGGCCGATTTGGTGCCCCATGTCAATTTGTTGTTAAAATGTGACTTACGCGATCTCGTTGTTGAGTAGAGGTCTGGCATAATAGTTGTTGAAGGGAAAGAACGCGGATTTATACGAGTTGGCTCATGGGCTCAAGTTTTTTATGGGCGATGTCGATTGATTGGGATGGGGATATTGAGCTAAAAAAATCTTGACAAAAGAATTTTAATTATCTATATTTGCATACATTTTCGAGGAGTGCCTATACAGAGTTCGTTAAAGGTTTAGTTTGATTATCTGACCAGTTGTTGAGAATTAGTTGGTTAATAACCAAATCACATTTAACCTTTGAACGAGCTGAGTGTATGGGCGCTAAGCCCGAATGTTTAGAGGTGATTCTATCGCTGCGATAGAATCATGAAATTTCTTAGCATTCGGTTTTTTATTTTATGCCCGCCCCATTCGCCCGTTAACCCAAAATGTGACAGTATGAGTAATTCTAATTGGAGGTATGTGTCATGAAAAAATTAACCACGTGCGTGATGGTGTTGCTGCTCATGACTTTCGCAGCATCGAACGTGTTTGCGGTTAGCGAAGCCGCAGTATTATTTCTTTTGATTTCGCCAAATGCACGCGCGGGCGGGATGGGTGAAGCCTTTGCTGGTATTGCGGACGACGTTTCAGCAGTCTACTGGAACCCCGCAGGTTTGGCTTTTCAGCAGGGCAAACAATTTAGTTCAATGTACTCAAAATGGCTGCCGCAGTTCAACTTCAGCGATCTTTACTTTCTGTTCGGCGCCTACCGTCAATCGATCGAAGGGTTAGGCACGGTAGCATTGAATGTGACTTATATCAATCTGGGAGAGCAAACCCAGACGGATGAACAGGGCAATGTACTGGGAACTTTCAATAGTAACGATTTTGCTCTCACACTTTCCTACGGCACCTTGCTTTCCGAAAACCTGGGCGTGGGAGTAAATGTGCGCTATATCCGCAGTAACCTCTCCAGTGTGGGCGCCGGTACGGAAAAGGGCGATGGTCGCGCCAATGCCTTTGCTGTCGATCTCGGGCTCCTGAAGAAGAACCTTTTGATCAATCGCCTGAATTTTGGTATGAATGTTTCCAACGTCGGGCCGAGAATAACCTACGTCGACGCTTCACAAGCTTCGCCGCTTCCTACCAACTTCAGGTTGGGACTTGCTTACCGCGCCATCGATCAGGAATACAATCGTCTGACTTTTGCCTTCGACGTGAACAAACTGCTGGTCAATGTTCACAGCGACGGTACCTCGGACTCCGTTATCAAATCCTTTGTCACTGCCTGGGGCAATGACAATTACATTTTGAACGCCGGGGCCGAGTACTGGTATGCCAATCTGATCGCTCTGCGCGCTGGCTATAACTATGATGACGCCGGCAGCGCGAATTACTTGACTTTCGGCGCCGGTTTGCGTTACGCCATTTATCAGTTTGATTTTGGCTACATTTCCGCTG
>DASWHH010000328.1:0-8866 GCA_036398295.1 bacterium | reverse complement strand
GCTCCACGTTCTGCACGCAACCCGCACAGTGCATGCCGGTTATTGGCAAGGTTATTTTGTTAATCGAAGGGTTGTTCATAAATCCAACGTGTCAGTTAGCCGTAAGGAGTTGGCAGTTCGCAGTAGGCAGTGGGCAATCCCGCAGATCCCGATCCTACACCGTTTGCATTGAAACGGTGCATGATCTTCCGTTATTCCGATGGCTCAGCCTTCGCCTCTACATTACCTACGCCTCTATTTTCTCCTTCTTCGGCTGCGCAGCCGACTTGCCTTTGTGCAGCCGGTTGCTTAGGGTTAAATAGATCATGAGCACGCCGCCCGTTAAAATCAATCCGACACTGATGAGCTGCGCCACCGTCAAACCCAAAAAGACTTTCGGGGTGGTGCGATAGAATTCGGTGAAAATCCTGCCGGCGCCGATCAGCACCAAATACAAGCTAAATTTGAATCCATGCGGCAATTCTTTTTTGCGAATGTTCCACAGCAATGTAAAAATCGACAGCAGGATGATCATATCATAAATCGGCGTCGGGTGAACCCGCTCGTTGGTGGGGATGATGCCATTGGGAAACGACATGGCCCACGGCACATCACTGGGTGGACCGTAGTCGCCGTCGCCGGACAGCAGGCAGCCCATGCGTCCGAAAGTTTGTCCCAACGCCAGCAGCGGCGCCATGACGTCGCAAATCAGTGGCACCGATATCTTTTTGCGATGCACATACCAGGTCGCCGCGGCGAATCCGCCAAGCAATCCGCCGTACCAAACCAAACCCGCACCGGTAAAAATGTAGTCGCCGGGATGGTCGAGAAATTTGTCCCAGCGCTCTATAATGTAGTAAATACGCGCGCCCAAAAATCCACCGACCATCGCCGCGATGGCGAGAGTATTCGCCAGGTCCGGATGCCGGCCGATGCGCTCCACCTCTTTTCGGAGCAACAGGGTCGGCACCAGAAACGCCAGCATCGCCATCACTCCGAAACTGTTGATGGTGATAGGGCCAATTTTAAACAATTCTGGTATCATTTATGCCTTTCTTCACAGTCTTACTCTTTTTGACGCGGGGAATTTAAACTTTTTATGGGCTAAAATCAAGCATTTAAAGCTTTGCCATCTCGTCCCAGGCGGCCTGTCTGAAACGCAGTTACTTGTAAGTGTGCTTCCCTTCACTATTCAACATTCCTTGTTCGATATTCGATGTTCAAAAAATGAATATCGAACAAGGAACTCTGAATGTCGAATATCGAAGATTCCCAAGGTCAAGTCTCCAACTACTTCCGCAAGCCAGGCGCATCATCCCACGAGGTCTTGTCCTCCACGGGCTCCACGTGGATGTTCACTTGCGTATTGGCAAGCACACTCTCAATTTCCGCCTCGATCACCTCACAGAGATCGTGGGCCGCCTGCACCGTGGTGCTACCTGCCACCAACACATGAAAATCAATGAAGCGATTGGGGCCGGCTTTCCTTGTACGCAGGTTGTGGTGAGATTTGACCCTTTCTGCATGCTGCTTCAAAATTCGTTCGATGGTCTCCACCTCCGCGGCGGGCAGCGCATGATCCATCAAACCTCGGAAAGACCGCTTCAGCAAACCGACGCCCGAAAACACGATGTTCACCGCCAGGGCATAAGCGATGAGGGGATCGAGAATGGCCAACCCGGTCGCGGCCACCACCGCCAGTCCCACCACCACACCCAGGGAGGTCCAGACGTCGGTCATGAGATGTTGGGCGTCGGCCTCGAGGACAATTGAATCGTGCTCGCGAGACGCAATCAGTAGCCGCCGCGCCACCACGAAATTCACGCCAGAAGCGACGACGGCAACGATCAATCCCACCCCCAGGTTTTCCAGATGAACGGGATGAATGAGCCGGACAGTTGCAGAATAGCAAATGCCAATCGCGGCCACAATGATCAGCGTCCCTTCCACGCCGCTGGAAAAATATTCGGCTTTATCGTGGCCATAGGTGTGAGTACGGTCCGGAGGACGCGAGGCATACCACAGAAACGAAGCGGCCACCACCGCTGCGGCGAGATTCACCAGGGACTCGGCGGCATCGCTCAACAATCCTACGGAACCGGTCAGGTAATAGGCCGCGAATTTCAACCCCAGGGTAATCAGCGAAGCCGCGACCGAGAGATAGATGATGCGGTTTTTGTTCAAAAGCAGGGCTTTCACTTCTTCTCATATTTTTTGATGACTATGTACTTCAGGTCGCTATCCCCGATATTGCGAAGGTTGTGCGCAACATTGGGAGGACAATATAAGCTGGTATTTTTTTCAACCACCACCTTCTCGCCATTCAAAGAGAATTCTGCCCTGCCTACGAGGATAAAGAAACCCTCGTCCTCGGCATGCGAGTGGGGCTCATGGGTCGCCAGGTTGGGACGAACCACGCTCATTTTTGGTGTCTTGTCCCGGGCGAAATCTTGATCGATGAACCAATTTATAGCATCCTCCCGCTTTATAGCATCCTCCCGCGTCCGGCAATTTTAAAGACCTGCTTCACCTGGCCATCGCGAATGCCGTAGATCTGGTCGAACATGTTCACCACCACGCAGGCGTGATTGGGGATGATGCGCACTTTCTCGCCGATCTCAAATTGGGCATCCGATTCAATAACGCCGTGCTCTTCGGAAAGCCGGTTGATGATGACTTGCTTTTCGACAATCCAACCGTAGCCGCCATCCTTTCCGGCGCGACCGCGTGGGTCAGAGGTCAATGCTTTTTTCCCGGCATCGATCACCGCGCGGTTTTTGCCAGGACAACTAATCACCGTCGCCAGCACAGTCAGGGCGCAATCTTCCAAATTGCAGGCAAAAAGGTCGACTTGCGTCAAATCATAAAACACGTAGGTCCCCGGACGAATCTCGGTGACGCCCGCTGCCGATGCGCAATATTGCGCTGCCGGCGTGGAACCGACACTCACGGTTTCAATTGGGATGCCATTTTTTCGCAACAACTCGGCCGTTTCCACCATCACGCGGCCCTCCTCGCGGCCAATTTTTTCGATACCTTCGCGACTGCTTTCGTTGTAGGCATGGCCGCCGTGAGTCATGAGTCCGCGCAGCTGCAACTGTTTGGATTGGATGATGGGCTTCGCCAAACGCAGCGTTTCCTCACCCGGCAGAACGCCGCCGCGATTCTGTCCGCAATTGATTTCGATGACGATGTCGAGGGTTTGGTTGGCCGGCGCCAGCGCTGCAATCAAACTGCGAGCGCCGAACACACTATCCACGGCGACGCAGATTGTCGCTTGCTTCGAAAGATCAATCAGTCGTTTGAATTTTGGCTCGCCGATGATTTCATTGGCGATGAGGATATCCTCCACTCCAGCAGCGGCCATCACTTCGGCCTCGCCCAATTTGGCGCAGGTGATGCCGGTGGCTCCGGCGGCAATCTGCATTTTAGCAATCTCCGGGCACTTGTGGGTTTTGGTATGCGGCCGCAGATTCACGCCGTGACGCTTAGCCAGCGCCGCCATGCCGGCGATGTTGGCTTCGAGTCGATCTAAGTCGATCAGCAGGGCGGGGGTGTCGAGGTGTTGGAAGTGCATCGGCATCGAAAAATTTTGGTGTATTGTAAGGAAGATTAGCGGGGAAATCAAGTCTAAAAAGACTCCGGGGTTTTCTTTTTAGATAGCTTGATTATCTTGATGAGTATGTTTATATTAACCGTCACAAAAATTTGGTGTGGAAAATGAACGGACAAAAACGCAATCCGCAAAATAAACTCACTCAGAAGAAACTTAGCTTCTCAGTGTGGTATATCCTGCTGGCGCTGTTCATCATGTATTCACTGCAGAGCTTTATCGTGCGCCAGGACGTGGAAAAAATCCCGTACAGCGAATTCAAACGGCTCCTGAATGAGGACTGCATCAAGCGCTGTACCGTCTCGCCGGAAAAAATCTCGGGGGTTAAGCTCGCCGACAAAGTTGATGGTCAGGTCAACACCGCGCGACCGGAAGAGGATTTGTTCAGCTTTCAGAAGGCCAAATTGGCTCCGGGCGAAAGTTATTTTGAAACCGTGCGCGTGGAAGACCCGGACCTGGTTAAAGAACTGCAAGCCAAGAATATTAAGTTTGAGGGCAAAGTTGGCGACGACTGGTGGGTCAGCCTGATTTTTTACTGGGTCGTGCCGATCCTGATTTTGTTCGCAATCTGGGGGTTTGCGTTCCGGCGTATGAATCCCCAGGGCGGGTTGATGTCCATCGGCAAAAGCAAGGCTAAAATCTACGTCGAGGGCAAAACCAAGGTGACCTTCAAAGACGTGGCCGGCGTCGACGAGGCGGTGGAAGAGGTGCAAGAAGTGGTGGAGTATTTGAGGAATCCCAACAAATTCAAATCTCTTGGCGGACAAATTCCCAAGGGGGTGCTGCTGGTTGGCCCACCCGGCACCGGCAAGACTCTGCTGGCGAAGGCTGTGGCTGGCGAAGCCAACGTGCCGTTTTTCAGCCTCTCGGGTTCGGATTTTGTAGAGATGTTTGTGGGGGTCGGCGCCGCTCGGGTGCGAGACCTATTTCAGCAGGCAGCGCAGCACGCACCCTGTATCGTTTTCATTGACGAATTGGATGCGGTGGGCAAAGCGCGCGGCATGAATCCCCTGGCCGGCCACGACGAGCGCGAACAAACCCTCAACCAGTTACTGGTGGAAATGGACGGCTTTGATCGCAACATGGGGGTTATTATCATGGCCGCCACCAACCGCCCGGAAATCCTCGATATTGCGCTCTTGCGCCCCGGCCGCTTCGACCGGCAAATCGTCGTGGACCGTCCGGACATCAACGGCCGCGAGGCCATTCTGAAAGTGCATTCTCGTACCATCAAATTATCCAAGCAAGTGGACCTGCGCGTGATCGCGGCCCGCACCCCGGGGTTCGTAGGCGCCGACCTGGCGAACGTCATCAATGAGGCGGCGCTGCTGGCCGCCCGTCGCGACAAAAAAGAAGTGGCAATTGAAGATTTGGAGGAAGCCATCGACCGCGTAGTGGCGGGGCTGGAGAAAAAGAGCCGCGTCCTCAACGTCAAGGAGAAAGAGATTGTCGCGTATCATGAATCGGGACATGCGATTGTCGCCGCGTGCCTTTCTGATGTGGATCCGGTGCACCGCGTGTCGATCATCCCGCGTGGGGTGGCGGCCCTGGGTTACACCCTGCAACTTCCCACGGAAGATCGCTATCTCATGACCCGTACCGAACTCGTCAATCGTCTGAAAGTGCTGCTCGGTGGACGCGTTGCCGAGGAGATCATCTTCAACGAAATCTCTACCGGCGCTCAGAACGATCTCGAACGCGCCACTGCCTCCGCGCGCAGCATGGTCACGGAGTACGGCATGAGCGAGAAACTGGGACCGCTCTCTTACGCCAAAGATCGCCGCCCGCTGTTTTTGGGTATGGAGATGAACAGCGGCGTTTATAGTGAAAGAGTTGCCAGCGAAATTGACGAAGAGATACGGAAAATAGTTGAGGGGGCTTACCGAGAGGTCAGGAAGCTTTTACTCTCCAAAAAGAAAAAACTCCAGGAGCTGGCAAAGCTACTTCTGGATAAAGAAGTCGTGGATGGAGAAGAATTAGATAAATTGCTTAATGGCAAAAAGAAAAAAATAGAAAAAACCAACGGTGCCCAAAACGAAGAAGTCAAAACAAAATGATATGAAACTCGGAACCGTTTACTACATCGATTGCGCGCACTTCTTGCCAGGGCATCCCAAATGCGGGCAACTGCACGGACATACCTACAAAGTCGAAATTATTATCGAGGGGGAAAATAAAGACGGCATGGTGATCGATTTCGCGGACATGAAAAAGTCCGTCAACGCCGTCTTGAGCGATTATGACCACAAGTCCCTGAATGATTTTCTCGAATACCCGTCCGTGGAAAATATTTGCGAACTGTTGCATGGACGACTGCGGGAACGATGGCATTTCCCGTTTACCATTCGGGTTTGGGAGGGAGACGGTAAATGGGCGGAACTTTGAGCAAAAGATCTCCTAGGAAGGAGCTTCAGATAGTCTGGACCCCTGATCCAAAAGCCGAGATTTGAAACAAAAAATACAAAAAAGCAAATTCGAAATTTTGACATGGAGTAAGAAAATGAGATACAAAGTAAACTTGGAAAAAACCGAAGAAGGATACGCAGTATGGTGCCCCGGTCTTCCAGGGTGTTGGTCGCAGGGGCAAACTGAGGAAGAAGCCCTGGAAAACATTAAGGATGCCATACGGTCTTATCTCGAAACCGCCGAAGAACTGAGCAAGCACAAGGACTCTCGCGTCGTTGAGGTTGAGTGATGCCCAAATTCCCCGGTGTCAATCACAAAAGAGCGGTAAATGCTTTTGAAAAAGCCGGGTTTTGGGTTGTTCGTCAAGGTAAACACATCACAATGACAAACGGTGAGCGTATCTTAACTATACCAAGAGCTAACCCAATCAACGCCCTGACAATGGGCGGAATCATCAGAGATGCTGGTCTGACAAGTGACGAATTCAAGAAGTTACTGTAGTAAGTTTACTCATGTCTAGAATAAGAGCAGGTTTTCTATTCAATCAACAGGCCTTAAGCATCACCCTCAATTCCCCCAAAGGCAACGTTCTCGACCGCGAGATGATTTTGCAGTTGACGGATGCCGTACAAACAGCCGCCGCAACTGGCGATATCAAGGCGCTGGTGTTTCAGGGAGCGGGTGAGCATTTTTCTTATGGCGCCAGCATTCCGGAACATCAACCAGAAGTCGTGGCCGATCTGCTCTCGAAATTTCACGATCTTTTTCGGACCCTTATAGAATTCAGCAAGCCAACCCTGGCCCTGGTACGCGGGCAGTGCCTCGGCGGCGGGCTGGAGTTGGCGGCGTTCTGCAATTGGATTTTCGCGGGTGAGAATGCACAGTTCGGACAACCGGAAATCAAGTTGGGGGTGTTTCCGCCGGTGGCGTCCCTCATCTTGCCGCAGCGAATCGGCCAGTCCGCTGCGGATGATCTGATTCTCAGCGGACGTTCAATATCTGCACACGAAGCCCGACAACTCGGGTTAGTGCATTCCGTTTCTGCCGATCCCCAAGCCGCGCTTGACGAATTTCTCGAAACTCATATCCTGCCGAAGAGTGCAGTCGCGCTGGAGTATGCCGTACGCGCGGCGCGCTTTGAAATGCACCGGGCGTTTCTGGAAAATATCGATCGCGTGGAAAGACTCTATTTGGAAGAGTTGATGCGCACCAGCGATGCCAATGAGGGGATCTTAGCGTTTATGGAAAAACGGGCGCCAAAGTGGAAAAATCGTTAGTATTTAGCCGCAAAACGCCGGGACTTGATTCATGCGAGCGGATTCTGTATTCTTAAGAATCCGAACTCTTTGAAATCGTCTACATTGACTGTGTAGAGTCCGTCGACATTGTTGTCCTTTAAAGTGGCTTTTCTATATTGCGGAGAGGTCAAGTTATGAGCATAAACCAAAATATTCGTGTCGAGCGCATACATCAAATGCCTCTTTCCGAATAGATTTCATCACGATCAACTACAATATCCCCCCAAATCAAACGCTCTGACTTTGAACGATTTACGTCGCTTCCTTATGTCGCTTTGGCTGATGTCTTTTGAATGCTGAAGTTCGCCATGAATGGATTTGAGTATTTCCTGGACCACAGTAAGACGGTCTGACAATGGCAACGACTGTGCCCCACACAACATGAGTTGTGCCCGCTGCTTATGCGACACGTTCACCAAGCAATAGCGTCTTTCACGCCAGTCGGCCCCAACTTCCCTTCCACCGACTTCAACAGTGCGTTGGTATAATAAACCTGCCCTGATTTCATCACCAGGTGAACCTTCCGGGTGTTCGTAATATCCTGCAGAGGATCGCCCTTCACCACAAACAAATCGGCGAATTTTCCAACCGTAATGCTTCCCAGTTTCTCACCCACGTTTAAAGCACGTGCGCCATTGATGGTAGCAATCTTGATGGCGCCCGCCGGGGGAATTCCCGATCGCACCAACACCTCCAGCTCGCGGTGGGCGGAGAAGCCGGCGATGAACTCGCCGTTGCTGGGGTGATCGGTTCCCAAGGTGATAAGCTCGCCGCCGCCTGAGTCGTAAAATGCTTTGATGCTTTTGCGGTTCACCCAGTAAATCTTGTCAAACTGCTCAATATATTTCTTGGGTGATTTCTGCTGCAAATGTTCGCGTACAAAAGGGGTAAAATAACTTTGCTCATCGGTCCAATAATCGTAGCCCTCCGTACGAGCGCCGAAATAACCGTAAGCCGTGATGGTGGCGTCAAAATAGACATGGCGTTGCAGATAGAGTTGCACGATTTCGCGGAATTCCGGCGAATTGGTCTGCACATTCACGAGACTGGCATACGCCGGGCGACTCGGCGGTAGGGCATCGCCGCCCAGAAAATGCTCCACCCGGTCGATGCCCATGATAATCGCATCCAGGGGATTAACGGTGTTGTTGTAGCCGGAATCGAGATGGCCGGTGACCGTGAGCCCGTGTAAATGGGCGCGGGCGATGAGCGCCTTGAGATGCTGGCGACTGATGCGTTTAGCCTTAAAGCCAGCCACGCCACGCTCCGCCCATTCGTCCACATCTTTGAAAATCTCTTCGGCGGTCATGTCGTCGCTCCAGCCGGGTCGCGCCGGACCAAAGTATGGACCGGTGTTGAAAATACGCGGACCGATTTTATCGCCGCGCTGAATCTGCTTTTTCAGCTCCAACATGCCATCCGCATCGTATTCGCCGGCCGTAAACGTTGAAGTGACGCCGTTGGCCAAATAAACAATCGGAACAACCTCGAACTCTTCCCGGCGCTTTTCAAGCAACTGCACGTTGTAGTGCGCATGCAAATCAAACATGCCGGGCAAAATGTAATCGTC
>DASWHH010000327.1:0-4277 GCA_036398295.1 bacterium | reverse complement strand
ACCGTGGCACCATTAAGCCGAGCCTAGTCGGAGCCTACATATACGGCGACTATGAAACCCACCGAATCTGGATGCTGCGCTATGAAAATGGCCAAGTCTCGCAAAACCAGGAGTTGGTGACGGCCGATTTTGGCATCTCCTCTTTCGGGGTGGACGAAAGCAACGAGCTTTACATTGTCGGATATTCCCTCAGCGGGGCCAGCGGTATCTATCGTTTCCCGGACAACCCGACCGCGGTAAACGATAAACCGGAAAACCCGGAACGGTTTGTTTTGGAGCCGAACCACCCCAATCCCTTCAACCCGCTGACGAGGATTCGATACCGGGTGCCGGGTTTCGATGATGTTCAGCTGGCGGTTTTCAACGCCCTCGGCCGGAAAATCCGGACCCTGATCAGCCAGCAACAGGGACCGGGAGAGTTTCAGGTGGTGTGGGACGGTAGAGATGATGGCGGCGAAATTGTGGCGAGCGGCGTCTATCTGTATCAACTAAAAATTGGCGACGAACAGCACGTGCGCAAAATGACTCTAATCAGATAACTCAACTTAAGAACTAAAAAAAGGATGGATAACGTTGAAAGGAAGAAAAATGTTTAATCACAGCGATGACGAGGTGGGACAGGAAATTGAAACATTCTGCCCAAAATGCAAAACCGAAATGGTCCACCGCATCACCGTAATCAAAGAAGGTAAAATCCGCAAGATCATGTGCAACGGCTGCCTGACCGAGCATGCTTACAAAGAACTCTATGAGGTAGATGAAGAGGAGGGTGAGAAAAAGAAACCCGGAAGACCGCGCAAGGCCGAGCCCACCAAGGGCAAGCGTGGTCCCCGCAAAAAAGACTGGACCACGTTGATAGCCAAAGTCGACGAGGCGCAAATTGTGGATTACAACATCGAAAGTGACTACAGCGAGGCTCCGGCCATCCGCCATAAAAAATTTGGCATCGGAGTGATCACGAAAATCCTGGCCGACAACAAAATCGAAGTGGTGTTTCAGGATGCAACCAAAATACTGGCGCAAAATTGGGAATGACTTCGTCGCGACGACAGCGCCCGGCCTTTTCCGGCCCTTCGGAATTGCAGTATAAACACAATGGCTGACTGGATTGATGGGATAAAATGGATTGACACCACTTGCTTTTTCATTGATCCAGCACTCCATTAATCCATACGCTAACCTTGAAAATCCAGTACCCTATAGTTAATACCCCTGCCTCACGATCTCAATCAAAGTAATTTCGGCTGGCGCCCGGTAGCGCACGGGCGCCAGCGTCAAACCCAGTCCGTTGTTGATGCTAACAAACATCTTCCCGACATGGTACGTGCCCCGGTGAAACGGCGATTCAAACTGCGGTGGACTGATGGTCACGCCAAACGGCTTGAAAATAATCTGCCCGCCGTGAGTATGGCCGGCTAAAAACAAATGATACCCGCGATCTGCAGCCAACTCAATCAAGTTCTCGGATGGCTGATGGGCGACAACGATGTCCAGCACGCCGCGCGGTTGGTGCCCCATGAGAAAATTCAAGCGATCGACATTAGGCCGGCGGCGATAAACATTAGTCAAAAACGTCACCAGCACACTGTCCCTGCCGACGCGCACAAAGCGGTTGGCGTTTTCCAAAACTTGCACGCCATCGTTTTCAAGCCGGCGCACGATCTCCTTCACATCGGACCAATAGTCGTGATCACCGAGACAGGCGTAAATGCCATATTTGGTATTTAAACCTCCCAATGCCCGGGCGCCGGTCTCGATATACTTGGTTCCGGATGTCACCAAATCACCAGTGAAAAAAACCAGATCCGGACGCAGTGAATTGACCTTTTTGACATAGCGCATCAATCGTCTTTTGCCGGTTCGGGCATCCGCCTGAACGTCGCTGATGTGCGCAATTCTGAGGCCATCTATTGACGGCGGCAGGTTGCGGTATGTCAGTTTGATTTTGGAAATACGAATGTGAGTGGTGTCAAAAACAACTCTCACAAAGACATAAATGGAAATGAGGGCAAACAAAACCAGCACCACGCGGAATTGCATGTCCAACCAGGTGGTTTTGAACCGTTTGTAAAAAGGATAAAACGGCAGCTTGAGAATGTCCATCGCCAGGAACCAGGGCAGCAATTCAATCACAATGAGCAGACCAATCCAGAAAGGATAGCAAAAGAGCAGATCCCAGATGCGATTGCCTTCGCGGGCCGGCCGCGCCAGACTTTGCCAGCCCAGGGCATGTACCAGCAACAATAACAGCGGATGCAGATTCAAATAGCCCACCGTCGCCAGAAAATACCACTTAAGCTGCACCTTAGGCCAATCAAAAAAATGTATGGTGGCATGATACAGTTTCCAGCCAAGATAGACATAGGCGATCAAAATCAAGGGCAGAATGGTGGTGGTGATTCGGACTAACCAGGGCATAGGCGGGCTCTATTCCTGCCAGGTGAATACGGAAATGGTGTTAATGTTGCGATTCATTTTCCGCATTGTCTCAGGTACGACTACGATCAATTAACTTGCATTTCTGGGCAAACTTCGTAATTTCTCGTTCGCACGATAGCCGAACCCTGTCAGGGTTTGAAACCCTGACAGGGTTGTTCATGAACAAACAAAATAGCAATTAATTCAAATAAATCAACTTCATTCTTGGGAGAGTATTCGTGAAGGACAACGCCTTTTTCTTGCTCATTGCGGCCGAGATCAATTTGAGAGCAGAGCAGGTTCAACATACCGTTGATCTGCTCGATACCGGCAACACCGTGCCATTCATCTCCCGCTACCGTAAAGAGGTCACCGGCGGATTGAACGAAGAACAGATTCGCCAAATCGAAGACCGCATCCGTTATCTTCGCAATCTGCAAGAGCGCAAGGCCGCTGTGCTGGAGTCCATCGACAAGCAGGGCAAGCTCACGCCTGAGCTTAAAGAAAAAATCGAAAACGCCACCAAGCTGCAGGAAGTGGAAGATTTGTATCTACCCTATCGTCCCAAGAAACGCACCCGCGCCACCATTGCCAAAGAGAAAGGATTGGAGCCGCTGGCGCAGATCATGCTGGCGCAGGAAATCGTTGACGGCCTGCCTGCGCAGGCAGGCAACCTCGAACTCGTCGTTGAGCCATTTATCAATCCGGAAAAGGAAGTGCACACCATCGCCGAAGCCCTGGCCGGCGCCCGCGACATCATCGCGGAGTGGGTGTCGGAAGACGCCGACGTTCGCAAAGAGATACGCGCGTTCACGTTCCGTACCGGCATGTTGACATCCAAGGCGCGTGACGAAAAAGAGCTGTCGGTGTACCAAATGTACGCCGACTATCATGAGCTGGTGAAATCCATTCCGCCCCACCGCATCCTGGCGATGAATCGCGGCGAGCGTGAGGGTGTGCTGCGCGTGGGCATCGAAGTAGAAATCCCTGCCTGCGCAGGCAGGGAGACCGCGCTGGACTTGCTGCGGCGGCGTTTCATCACCAATCCTAAATCCATCTTCCTCGACCAAATTAATCTGGCGCTGGCGGACAGTTACCAGCGCCTCATCGCGCCGGCCATCGAGCGGGAAATCCGCAACGAGATCACCGAGAAAGCCGATGAGCATGCCATCAAAGTGTTCGCCGAAAACGTCAAGAACCTGCTGCTGGCGTCGCCGGTGCGCGGCAAGATCATCATGGGCATCGACCCCGGTTTTCGCACCGGCTGCAAAGTGGCGGTGATTGATGAAACCGGCAAGTACCTCGAAGGCCTGACGATTTATCCCCACGAACCGAAAAAGCGCTGGGATTACTCGAAGACGCAGTTGAACGAGTTAGTCGAAAAACACAACGTCAACCTCATCGCCATTGGCAACGGAACGGCGTCGCGGGAAACCGAACAATTGGTCGCGGAGGTCATCGGCGAGATGGAGCGCGAGCTGTTTTACGTCATCGTCAGCGAGGCCGGGGCATCGGTCTATTCGGCATCGGAGATGGCGGCGGAAGAATTTCCCGATTTGCCGGCGGAACTGCGCGGCAACATTTCGATAGCGCGGCGGCTGCTCGATCCGCTGGCAGAACTGGTGAAGATCGATCCTAAGTCCATCGGCGTGGGGCTTTATCAACACGACGTCGATCAAAATCGGCTCGCCGAGTCGCTGGATCGGGTAGTGGAATCGGCGGTGAATTACGTGGGCGTGAATTTGAACACCGCCTCGAAATCGCTGCTGAAATATGTCGCCGGGATCAACAATCGCGTCGCCGAAAATATCGTCAAATATCGGGAAAAGAACGGGGCATTCCGTAGCCGCGCCGAACTC
>DASWHH010000326.1:0-3733 GCA_036398295.1 bacterium | reverse complement strand
TGAAAAAGCATCAGCGGGTGATTGAAGAAAGCACCTTACCACAGGCCGCGGAGAAGCTCAGGATTCTCAAAACCACCATCGAGAAATTGACTTCGGTCGGCTACGTTTACGTCGGCATGGATCACTTCGCGAAAGAAAACGACTCGCTGACGCAGGCGCTGCGGGAGAAAACTTTGTACCGCAATTTTCAGGGCTACTCAACTAAGTGGGGCTGCGATCTGTACGGACTCGGGATGTCCAGCATCAGTCAGTTGCGCAATGTTTATGCGCAGAATCTCAAAGACATCCCGCATTACTATAAGAGAATTGAAAGCGGCAAGCTCGCCACCCAGCGCGGCTATCGCCTCACGGATGACGATCAGTTGCGGCGCTTTGTGATCATGCGTCTCATGTGCGATTTCGAATTGGACAAATCCCGCGTCGAAAAAAAATTCAGCATCAACTTTGACAGCTATTTTGAAGACGCGCTGCCGCAGTTGGAGCGCTTCGCCGCCGATGGACTCATCGAATGGCCAGATGGCAAAATCGTCGTCACTGAAATGGGGCGGCTGCTCATTCGCAACATCGCTATGGTGTTCGACAAATATTTGAAGCAACCCAAGCAGCAGGGGACGCCGGTGTACTCGCGAACGGTCTAGCCGTTGCAGGTGGAGTATTGGAGTCGTGGAGTACTGGAGTGATGGATTGGATTGTTGGATTGATGGATCAATGGATTGCTGGAATTTTTCGTCTCACGTCTCACGTTTGACGTTTCACGGATCATTACTCCAAAACTCCATTACTCCAATACTCCTCGTCAAAAATAAGATCAGAGGTGAACATTGGACGCTCGAACTTTTCTCAAAAAATACAAATACGATGAACGACTAATCACCGGCGACTATTATCCAGCTGCGCCGCTTCAAGCCGAGTTGGGCGACACAATCGGTGTAGTGTTGATGAACCTCGGCGGGCCGGACACCGTCGCCGATGTCGAGCCGTTCCTCTACAATCTGTTCATGGACCCCGCCATCATCGATCTGCCGTTTGGGGGAATTCTCCGCCACTGGCTGTCGAAATTTATATCCACGCGGCGTTCGCAGCGGGTGGGACACGATTACCAAAAAATCGGCGGCGGCTCGCCCATCAATCGACTCACGCGCGAACAGGCCGAAAGTCTCGAGCGTGAGTTGAATCAATCTTACGGCAAAGCGGCGGGCGTGAAATTCCGCGTCTACATTGCCATGCGCTACTGGCATCCCACGACCGAAGAAGCCGCGGCGCAAATGCAGCGCGATGGCGTGACCAAAGTGGTGCTGCTGCCGCTCTATCCGCAGTATTCGAAAACCACCACGGGGTCGTCGTTGGTGTACTGGTGGATGCTGGAGCAGAACAATGAAATCCAGAAATGGCCGACGGCCTACGTTTACGAATACGCCGCGCATCCGAAATTTGTGCAGGCCATCAGCGCCCGCATCGATGAGGGACTGAAGCGATTTTCCAAAGAAGTGCGCGGAGAGGTGCAGCTCGTGTTCAGCGCCCACGGCACGCCGCTATATGAAATGAAAAAGCGCCGCGATCCGTATTGCTGTCTCATTCACTCCACCGTTGAGCAGGTGATGAATTTCCGCCAGCGGGATTTGCCGTTTCACGTCGCGTTTCAAAGCAAAGTCGGTCCCGCCGAGTGGTTGACCCCCAGCACGCCGGACAAACTCAAAGAACTGGCGGAGGCCGGACACAAAACCGTGCTCATCGTCCCCGTGGCGTTTGTGACCGATCACATCGAGACGCTGTTTGAGCTGAACATGCTGATTCGCGATCAGGCGCAGGAGTTCGGCATTCAACATTATGAAGTCACCAGCGGATTGAATTCTCATCCGCTGTTCATCGAAGCGCTGGCCGAGGCGACGGTCTCGCAGGCGCAGTTGCCCTCCAACCTGCCCGCAGATCGGCAGGCGGGCGGCCAATTGCGCCCGATTCAGGAATTGCCTGCCCGCCTGTCTGCACAGGCAGGCCAGAGGCCTTCCGCCGATGCGGATCCGCCAAGCGGACAGGCAGGCGGGCCAAAATTCTCGGAGGCGAAGCGCACCACGCGCTGTCATCAATGCGAGCATATTGCGGAGGCGGTGTGTTGGGAAGGAACGGCAGTTGAGTCGGCGGTTTAAAACAGTTCGTCGCACTTTGTCATTCCCGCTTGCTTTTGGCGGGAATCCATTTTTCGGGGCATGACAGGATGTTTTGCTCGTTCCCAAGTTTTACTTGGGGAACGCGAGATGTAACGCGAAGCTCTGCTCCGCTCGCGGTGGAAGCGAAGCTTCCAAGGCAATTGCGTTCCCAAACGAGTTTGGGAACGAGATAAAAATGGATCGTCTCCTTGCGGTCCTTTGCGCTTTGCGTGAGAGCTTTTGCTATTTCACCTGCAATCGAGTAATATGACTCTCGAAAAAGACACCCTCATAATCGGCGCAGGAATCTCCGGACTGGCAACCGCCTTTCGCCTCCAGCGCACCGGCCTCGACATTTTGATTCTCGAAAAATCCGATCACATCGGCGGCGCCATTTTGAGTGAGCAGCACGACGGCTTCCTGATCGACTACGGCCCCAACAGCACGCTCGACACTTCGCCCAAAATTCGTGACTTCATCAAAGAAGTCGGAGTGGAGGAGCGACGGGTCAATGCCAACGTGTCGGCCAGTCACAGATATGTTTTGCGCGGCGGCGTGTTGCAAGCTCTGCCGATGAATCCGCCACAGTTTATCAAATCAAAATTATTTTCATGGAAAGCAAAATTGCGGTTGTTCGCCGAGCCGTTCATTTCCCCGGCGCCCGAGGACAAAGAAGAAACCATCGCTGAGTTTGTGAAACGCCGGCTGGGAAAGGAATTTTTAGATTACGCCATCAATCCATTTGTGGCCGGGGTGTATGCCGGCGATCCCGAGCGTTTAAGCGTGCGTAGCGCCGTTGCCAAAATCTATGCCCTCGAAAAAAATTACGGCAGCTTGATCAAAGGCGCCATCAAAGGTGCGAAGGAGCGAAAGAAGCGCGCCGAGACCGACAAAACTCGCGCCCAGCTTTTCTCTTTTCAAAATGGTATGGGTGAGTTGCCGGTAGCTTTGAAAAAGAACCTCGGCGATTGCATTCAAACCAAATGTGAAATCAAACGGATTCGCCGGGGTGACGATTCGTGGACAGTTGAATACTCGCAAGCCGGCCAGCCGATGACAGTAAAAGCACGAAGCGTGATTTTCACCACCCCCGCGTACGTCACAGCGAATTTGTTGCAATCGCTCGATTCGAATCTCTCCGGTAAACTGCGGGAAATTGTTTACCCGCCGGTGGCGATGGTATTTTTAGGATTCAAAAAACCACCGCCGTGCCGACCACTCGACGGCTTCGGATTTCTCGTGCCGAAAGTCGAGAATCGCAACATTCTCGGCACCATTTGGAGCTCGACGATTTTTCCCAATCGCGCGCCGGAGGACGGGATCGCGCTGACCACATTTGTTGGCGGCATGCGGCAGCCGGAGCTGGTGAGTCGCGACGATGATGAGTTGTTGAAATTGGTGCAAGCCGATCTGCGGGAAATCATGGGGCTCACGGGACAGCCGAACATTGTCAAAATCAAGCGCTGGGAGAAGGCCATTCCGCAATATGAGTTGGGACACCAGCAGCGCATCGACGCCGTCGAAAATTCCGAGCAGGAGCATCCGGGCGTTTTCATCTCCGGCAATTTTCGCGGCGGGATTTCGGTGGG
>DASWHH010000325.1:0-5822 GCA_036398295.1 bacterium | reverse complement strand
ATCTGGCCTTGGCCAAGAGCAAAGCGGCCGAGTATAAGAAGCAGATTGAGCAACTAAACAATCCGTTTCAGATTCGTTTGTCTCATCAAATCGCTGGCATGATTGCCCTTGCAGAGAAGTCGTTCGACACCGCCATCAGCGAGCTGAAGCAAGCGAATCAGCAGGATCCCTACAACCTTTACCGGATGGCGAAAGCCTATGAAGGCAAAGGCGACACCGCCAAGGCGAAGGAAATGTACGCAATGGCTGCGAATTTCAACGCTTTGAATAACATGAATCAGGCGTTCATTCGCAACAAAGCCAAGCAAATGGTTGCCACAAAGTAACTCCTGCAAAGTAATTTTTTATGAAATATTGGAGCGGGTAACCTCCCGCTCCAATTATCAAAATCGTCGCGCTCATTCGCCTCTTCTCTTGTTTCCTCCCTGACGTCTTTTTCTAAATCCTAACGTGGGAAAAGTGTGAAAATTCTCTTGTTTCCGTCCGGACTTTTTCCTACACTTCCATCAGTTTTTTGCCAGAAAATCCTTCGGACATTTCTGACCGTCTTTGCGATCAAACTGCCTTAAGAATCTAACAAAGAGAACCGCAATCGACGCTATGGATTTCGTAAGGAATGCCAAGAGAAAAGATATTCTTTAGATAGCGTTCCTGGCGTTTTCCTTGCGTACTTTGCGGTTAGATAGGAGGGCTTGTGGATTATATCAACCTGGGCAAAAGTGGACTGAAAGTTTCGAGAATCTGTCTCGGCTGTATGACCTTTGGCTCGAAAAAATGGCGGGAATGGGTAATTGAAGAAAAAGAGTCACGGCTGGTCATTCAAAAGGCGCTAGAACTCGGCATCAACTTTTTCGATACGGCCAATATGTACTCGCTGGGCGTGAGCGAAGAAATTGTTGGGCGTGGGTTGAAGGATTTTGCCAAGCGCGACGAAGTGGTCATCGCCACCAAAGTCTATTTTCCCATGACCGACAAACCTAACATGGGCGGGCTCTCACGCAAACATATCCTTTCGCAAATCGACGCTTCCCTCAAACGTCTCGGCACCGATTACGTCGATTTGTACCAGATTCACCGCCTCGACTACTCCACGCCTTTCGAGGAAACGTTGGAAGCGCTGCATGATCTTGTACGCCAGGGCAAGGTGCGTTACATCGGCGCTTCGAGCATGTTTGCCTGGCAATTCGCCCAAACGCTGTACCTGGCGGACCTCCACGGCTGGACGCGCTTCATCAGCATGCAAAATCATTACAATTTGATTTACCGCGAAGAGGAACGCGAGATGCTGCCGCTGTGCCGCGATCAGGGCATTGGCGTCATTCCGTGGAGTCCGGTGGCCCGGGGATTTTTAGCCGGCAACCGTCGCCGCGGAGGAGAAGGCGAGACGTTGCGCGCCAAAACCGACGATTATGCCAGACAGCTCTATTACACCGAGCAGGATTTTGTGATCGCCGAGCGCGTCGTTGAGTTAGCAAAAAGGAAAAATGTTCAGCCGATTCAAATTGCGTTGGCCTGGGTGCTGCATCAACCCGGAATCACGTCGCCCATCATCGGTACGGGAAAAATAGATCATCTCGAACAAATGGTCGCAGCGTTGGGAATCAAGTTGGCCGAAGAGGATCGAAAGTTTTTGGAAGCGCCGTATATGCCGAGGCCGGTGTTGGGACATGAATATCGTTAGAAAAGAAATGAAAAATGCATATTGAAAAATGCAAAATTCAAAATTTGACGGTGGTGTATGAGCTGTCAATTTGAAATTTTCATTTTGCATTGGTCTTTTAGTTAAGAAAGGAAGTCTATGACTGAACAAAATCAGTTAACGCGCCGCCGCTTTCTCGCCTACTTCTCAACTGCCGGTCTGACAACAACGCTTTTTCCTGGTGTTCTCTGGTCGAGATTTCAAGAGGAGAAGGCATTGCGCGTCTCCAAAGAGATGCTGCAAGAGGCCGAAAAATTAGCCGGACTGGAATTTACCGGCGCCGAGCGGGAATTGATGCTGGAGGGCGTCAATGAATACTTAGAAAGCTATGAAGCTATTCGTAAAATCCCCATCGACAACCGTGTCCCGCCGGCGCTGGCATTCAATGCTATTTTGCCCGGGATGAAATTTGAGACGTCACGGCGTGCCATCAAAATCAGCAAAATCGTAACGCCGAAATTGCCAGCGAATTTTGAGGATGTGGCGTTTTGGCCGGTTACCCATCTTGCCACTCTCATCAAATCGAAGAAAGTAAGTTCGGTTGAACTGACACAAATGTATCTCAATCGTCTCGAGAAGTACGATGCAAAACTTCTGTGCGTGGTCACGTTAACGGAAGAACTGGCGCTCAAACAAGCCAAACGCGCCGACGAGGAAATAGCGCGTGGCAAATACCGTGGACCGCTGCACGGTATTCCCTGGGGCGCGAAGGACCTGCTATCGGCGCGCGGCTACAAAACCACCTGGGGATCAGTGCCCTACCAAGACCAGCTCATCGACCTTGACGCGACGGTCGTTCAGCGATTAGAAGCAGCCGGCGCGGTGCTGGTCGCGAAACTCACCCTGGGTGAGCTCGCTTGGGGTGATGTCTGGTTTGGGGGCACCACCAAAAATCCGTGGAATCTCGAAGAAGGCTCCAGCGGTTCGTCCGCCGGTCCGGCTTCCGCGACGGCCGCGGGACTGGTGGGATTCGCCATCGGATCGGAGACCTGGGGATCGATTGTGTCACCTGCCTCGCGCTGCGGCGTTACCGGTTTGCGGCCGACCTTCGGACGCGTCAGCCGCCACGGTGCGATGGCGTTGAGCTGGAGTATGGATAAGTTGGGACCCATGTGCCGCAGCGTCGAGGATTGTGCGCTGGTGTTTGATGCGATTTATGGTTCCGACGGCAGCGATCTAACGGTTGTCGATTTGCCTTTCAACTGGGACGCTGGACGCGACATCACGAAATTGCGCATCGGCTACGTCAAAAGCGCGTTTGAAGAAGATCGTGAGAACAAAGAATGGCAAGCCATCGATGAAGCAGCCCTCGAAACCCTTCGCGCCAAACTGAATTTGAACCTGATTCCCATCGAATTGCCCGATTATCCCATCAGCGCGCTGTCGTTTATTTTGAGCGCCGAGGCTGCGGCAGCCTTCGATGATCTCACCCGCAGCAATCGCGACGACTTGATGGTGCGCCAGATCAAAAATGCCTGGCCCAACGTTTTCCGTCAAGCGCGCACGATTCCCGCGGTGGAGTATCTGCAAGCCAATCGATTGCGCACTATGGTCATGCACGCCATGGCGGAGTTGATGTCAGAGGTCGATGTTTATGTTTGCCCGTCGTATGGCGGTAGCAATTTGCTGCTCACCAACCTCACTGGCCATCCGTGTGTGGTGCTGCCTAACGGCTTCACCGAGAAAGGTACGCCCACCAGTATTACGTTTATGGGAAATTTGTTTGGCGAAGCGGAGACGCTGGCGGTGGCGAAAGCATACCAGGATGCCACGGACTTTCATTTGCTGCATCCGAAATTAGATACGTAAGCTATTGCCGAAATAATTCAAGGAGATGGGATTCCCATGCCACTCAATCTTAAGATTGTGATATACGCTATTTGCTGCTCGGCGATTCCGTCGCTGTTCGCACAGACGCCATTGACACTCGAAGAAGCCCTGCATCTGGCGAAGCAGAACAATTTGAGTTTGAAGAAACAGTCGGAAAGCCAGCGTATCGCTAAGTTGCAAGAGTGGGTCCAGCAAGCAAACCGGCTGCCGACGGTGGACTTGTCGTTTTCCGGCACCTATTTTTCCGAAACCAACAAAATCGATTTGGGTGAAGTTGGAGGGCCGTTTGGACTTCCGGATGTACAAGTCGAGCTGGGCGGCCACGATCGCTACGAAATGCAGCTTGGAATTCGTCAGCCGATCTTCACCGGCTTGCGTTTGAAATCGCAAGTAGAATTAGCCAAGACTGCCAGCCTCAGCGAAGCCGCAAAATTCGAAGTTTTATCGAATGAGATTTATCACAACGTGCATCTGGTTTTTTATCAAGTTCAAAGTTTATATACGCAACGAAAAATTTTAGACGCCAGCCTTCGCCGTTTACAAATCCAATTTGAAAACGTTCGCAATTTGTACCAGGCAGCGCAGGCGATGGCTTTTGACACCCTGCAAGTCTATAACGGAACCCTGTCCATCAAAATTGAAATCGAGAACAATCGATTGCAGCAAAGCCTCGCGCGCTTGCAAATGGCGCGGCTGTTGGATTTGCCCGGTTCGCGGCCAATTGCCGAAATGGATTTGCCTCAACCCACCGGCGAAGGGACCAATTTGCAGCAGCTTCAACTACAGGCGGTGAGCAAACGCGCGGAGTTGGAAACCGTGCGGCTGGCGCAGAACAGCGCGTTGCTACAGCAGAAGCTGGCGCGCTCGACCTTTTTTCCCGCCGTCTACGGTCAGGCCAATTTTCATTACGCCAAACCCGGGTTGAATCCGGTGCTTAACCAGTGGATGAACTATTTTTCCGCCGGGGCGACGCTGCAATGGAACGTCTGGCGCTGGGGCGGCGATCGCCATAAAGTCGAAGAGGCGCAAGTGCTGCACCATCGATTGCAATTGGAGGAAAAGGAACAGCTGCGAACCGTTTCTTATGAAGTCGAAGAAGGATTTGAAAAGCTGCGGTTCAGCTTGGAAGAATGGCGGCTGGCCGAGGAGCTCCAGTCGCAACAGGCGGAGCGCTATCGCATCGTTTCGGTGCAGCATCAAAACGGCGTGGCCTCCACCAACGAGCTGGTGACGGCCGAAGCGGATTTGACTCGCGCCGAGTTGCAAAGCCAACAGGCGTTGATTCGCTATTACGCCCACCTCGCGGATCTCAGGCGCGCGGTCGGTTCTATTGGTGAAAACATAGAATAGGGAGGCAGAATGCGTCGCAATCACTTTTTGCAAATTGGTCTTGCACTCTTTCTTACAGCCTGTGGCAATGGCGAACAAAATACTTTTGTAGCGAGCGGCATCATCGAAGGCACAACCGTAAAAGTGCCGGCGCAAACCGGCGGTTTGCTGCTCTCGATGAATGTGGATGAAGGTCAGGACGTGCAGTTGGGACAGGTCGTAGCGGTAGTGGATACGGAGAAGCTGGTTTATCAACTCCAGCAAATTGAAAGCGGTCTGCAGGAGGTAGCGGTGCAGCGCCGGATCAACGTCAACCTTGTCGAAAAAGCCCAGGCGGATTTTCAACACGTCGAAACAAAATACAACCGCTACAGAGAATTGTACGAAAAAAACTCTGCCTCCCAACAAGCCATTGACGATTTGAAAAACGCTTACGATCTGGCGATAACCCAATTGGAAAACGCGCAGCAGAATCTTAAAATTGTCGAAGCAAAGCAAGGTAGTTTGGAAGCGCAAGCAAAACTATTGAAACGCCAAATCGCTGACGCCACTATCAAAGCCGGCAGCGCCGGGACGGTGAGTACAAAGTATTATGAAACCGGCGAAATGGCGCCAACGGGGACGCCCGTTGTTGAGATTGTCGATTTGCAGAACATGTGGACGAAAGTCTATGTCTCCGAGTTAACACTGCCGAAAATAAAGATCGGTCAGCCCGCGGAAATCCGCATCGATGGCACGGAGCAAAAACTCTCCGGAAGAGTGAGCTGGATTAGTCCGAAGGCAGAATTTACTCCAAAAAATATTTTGACAGAAGAGAGCCGGACGTCGCTGGTGTATGCAGTTAAAGTGGAGGTAGAGAATCCGGATCGTATTCTCAAGCACGGGATGCCGGTGGAGATTGCGTTGGTTTTTTGACCACGGATTTCACGAATTTGCTTACTCGTTCCCAAGTTTTACTTGGGAA
>DASWHH010000324.1:0-3694 GCA_036398295.1 bacterium | reverse complement strand
GTTTATGCTATGAACTTAAGCACCATAGTTTGCAATTTATTGAGGAGGAGCCCGTTCCGTTGAAATACAAAGACTTGCTGATTGATTGTGCATACCGGGCAGATATCATTGTTGAGAACAAATTGGTCGTTGAAATTAAATCAGTGGATAGAATAGAGCCTGTTCATGAAGCTCAACTCTTGACGTATTTAAAACTGCGATGCATAAAGGTGGGCTTGCTTTTAAACTTCAACGTCAAGTTATTGAAAGACGGAATAGTCAGAAAAATACTGTAAAAAACACTGTATTTTCTTTGTGCTCTCAGTGCTTCTCTCGTGCCCTTTGTGTCTGGCTTTTTAGATGAAGACCATTCTCATAAATTCTCTTCTCAAAAAAATTGGCGCGCTCGCCGACCAGGCCGGCTGCGAAGTCTATGCCGTGGGCGGCTACGTTCGCGATCAGCTGCTCGGCAAGGAAAGCAAAGATATTGACTTCGTCGTCGTGGGAGACGGGCCAGGTTTTGCCAGAACGGTGGCGAAAAGGCTGCACACCAAGCGCATCACCCTCTACGAGAAGTTCGGAACCGCGTTGGTGGAATACGACGGTTACAGGTTAGAGTTTGTCGGCGCGCGTAAAGAGAGCTATCGCGGCGACTCCCGCAAACCCGAGGTGGCGCCGGCGGACCTTCCCACCGATCTCTCTCGCCGCGATTTCACCATCAACGCACTGGCGCTGAGCTTAAACCAGCGCTCTTTTGGTGAAGTGCTTGATCCGTTCAATGGTATGAACGATTTGCGAAACAAAAACATCCGCACACCGCTCGAACCTATCATCACCTTCAATGACGACCCGTTGCGCATCATGCGCGCCATTCGTTTCGCGACGCAACTGGACTTCACCATCGAACCGAATACCAGGAATGGCATCGTGAAAACCGCCGAGCGCCTGGGCATCATCTCCCAGGAGCGCATCACCGACGAGCTGCTGAAAATTCTGGCGGCGCCAAAACCCGCGATCGGTTTTCTTTTGATGGAGGAAACGGGCGTGCTTAAATTTGTCTTCCCGGAATTACTGGAGCTCAAGGGCATCGAACAAATCGACGGTCATCACCACAAAGACGTTTTTCTGCACACATTGCAAGTGTTGGATAATCTGGCAGAAGTTTCGGACAACCTCAATTTGCGTTACACCGCGCTGGTGCATGATATTGCCAAGCCCCGTACCAAGGAATTTAAACCCGGCAAGGGCTGGACATTTCATAATCACGAGGAGGTTGGCGCACGCCTGTTGCCAGTCATCGGTCGCCGGTTACGCTTGCCCAATGACATGACAAAATACGCACAGCTGCTCACCCGCCTGCATTTGCGACCGATTGCCTTGACCGAAGAAGACGTAACCGACTCTGCTTATCGCCGCCTGTTGGTTCATGCTGGCGGGCATCTCGACGATTTGCTCACGCTGTGCCGCGCCGACATCACTTCTCAAAATCCGAAACGGGTGAAACAGCACTTGCAGAATTTCGATTTTGTAGTTGGCCGCTTGAAGGAAGTAGAAGAAAAAGACCGGATGGCCGCGTTCCAGTCGCCGGTGCGTGGGGATGAGATCATGCGGGTATGCGGACTCGAGCCCGGCCCGCAAGTGGGTAAATTGAAGAAGATGATCGAAGAAGCAATTTTGGAGGGGCAGATTCCTAACGAACACGATGCGGCGCTGGAGTATTTGCTGAAAAGGATGGATGCAGTCACTGGCGGAGGATGATCACGTTCAAAGCTACCATGACAATCCTGGTGGCCCCAGGGTGTAACGTGCCGTGACCCCGAAGTCTTATGATTTTCGGGGTTTTCTTTTGCAACTACTTCATCACGAGGTGGGTCGGGTTATGCAATGCCCGGGCTGTTCAGCGCATCGAACAAGCTCACGAAACCACCCCATTTACAGCTTGTGATGGTTACGAATTCTGACAGCCCGGTTAAATGCTCATAGCCATCTTTTTGCTGAACTCGAGCACGATCTTTTTGCGCGCGCGTTCGATGATTTTTTGGACGGTTTTCACTTTGGTCTGGTGCAGCGTGGCCAGGTCTCGCAGTGAATAGCCAAACAAAAAATGCAACACGAACAGATCGCGTGTAGCTGGCTTCAACATGGACAGTAACTCCTCCAACTCAATGGCTGATAGCCAATGTTCTTCGTTCTCCTTGCGGTCTGCGCCGGGCGCGATCAAATCTTGTTCTCCTTCTGACAGAAAAATTCGTTGCCGGCTGTAGCGCCTTTCCTTTACGTAACTGTTGAAAAGCCCCCATGACAACCCGTTCACAATGTAGCCCAGAAAATTAAGATGGCGATCGAAATCGAACTGTTCGATAAGATCGGTGAACACTAAATAAGAGGTCGATAGCAGGTCGGCCACTTTGCAATTTACGCCGCAGCCGCCGCTGATGTGGCAATACCAGCTCAGCGATTTCAGCAGAAACGGGCTGAGCTTAAAGAACAGGGTCGCGCGGAGGTGCGCCCGTTCCTCTTCCCCTACCGCAAGATATTGTCGAACCGCGTCATCAAGGCCGGAAAGGGTGGGGAGGTTGGAGAGGATATCGCCTTCGTATTGTGAGAGCAATTTGAGGGGGCAGTGCCGGTCAGAATTTTCCTTGCTCATGCCTGAGCATAATAATTTTTGACACAACATTCAAGAACTATGTCGTTTTTTCCCATTTCAAACAATATTATTAAATGGGGAAACTCTGCACCTTCCATCTACCACAAGCCGCGACGGCGCACCTTTCACCCATGGCTACTCCATGGTTTTCGAAGGCCTACTTCCGGAGGAGGTTTATGAAAACATTTGTCCTGACACTTGTTTTGATAGTGTTCCTGCTTTTGCAGGTAATGAGCCCGGCTTTGGCGCAGAACGCTATCGTTACCATCACGCAAGCCGATGGCAGCGAAACCAGTTTTAGCTCCCAACAGCCCAATGCAATAGCGGGCCTGGCGACCCGGCTAAATCCCATCGTAACCGGCGACTGGGCCGGCACCAATGATGTCAACTTTACCGTTATAAGTCAGACCTCCATTGATACCTTCAACATCACATTTCGCAACGTCGGCGGATGTTCTAAGGTCTCTGTCAAAACCAGCCCGGTCAGTATTGTCGGAGGCGGCTTCAGTATCAGCTACAACATCCCCACTATTTCCAGCGGTTCGCTGAATGGCACGTTTACGGCCGATGGGCAATCTTGCAACGGCACGTTTAGCTACACCAACAATCAGTGCGGTGGCAGCACCAGCGGATCTTGGAGCGCCCAGCTGGTAAACGTTCCTCCGACAACCCTCAACCCGCCAACCAATCTGCGGGCCTCGTTGTCGGCGAATATTGTAACGTTGAGTTGGGAGGCGCCAACGGCGATTGCGAGTTTGTCAAAGGCCTTTAGAGCCGGCTCACCCAAGATCACACTTAGTTCTGTGGTCCCGAAAACGACGCCAGCTGTGCATGGTATCAAACCGAGTATCCCAATTGCGGCGGCTCCTTTCAATGTTGTCGAGGTTGAGCCCAACAACTATTTGGACCAGGCACAAACTCTGAGCGGCCCCTCACCCGCCGTGGTGGACGGCAGCGCCGAAATCAGCGATCAAGGCGGTCTCACCATTCACTTCGACGCGGGTGCGGACGATGACGTGGAAGACCTGTTTGCAGTGACGACGCAATCGGCCGGCCTGAATCTCA
>DASWHH010000323.1:0-6351 GCA_036398295.1 bacterium | reverse complement strand
GCTGTCGGTGATCGAAAATTTGGATTTTGGAAAATAAGCAGCATGAATGACCCACCCCTAACCCCTCCCGGGAGGGGAATAGTACACCGCCGCTTCGCGGCAACTTTCAGAAAATAAAAAGTCCCCTCCAACGGAGGGGATTTAGGGGTGGGTTTTCGAAGCACCAAATTTTTTGAATACGAAGATATGAATTCAAAGGCAGCCATTCTAATTTTGTTGCTTGCCGTGACTCCAGCGCAAAGCCAGCAGACCGTCCCCGAGTGGGCGAAGGGCGCCGTGTGGTACCAAATTTTCCCGGAGCGCTTTCGCAATGGCAGCCCGGCAAACGATCCCCTGAAGGCGGAGGTCGTCGGTGACCGGCCAATCCCGTGGCAGACGCATCCATGGACGTCGAACTGGTACCAACTTCAGCCGTGGGAAGCGGCGCGCAGCTCAAATTTCTACGACGTTGTTTTCGACCGGCGCTATGGCGGCGACCTCATTGGCGTGATCGAAGAATTGCCGTACCTCAAAGAGCTGGGGGTGGATGTCATTTACTTCAATCCTATTTTCGAGGCACAATCGCTGCACAAATACGAAGCCACCACCTATCACCACATCGACAACAATTTCGGGAATGACCGCGACGGAGACCGGGCGGCCATTCACTCGGAAAAAGCGGATCCGGCGGCGTGGACCTTCACTTCAGCCGACCACGTATTCTTCGATTTGATAAAAAAAGCCCATGAAATGGGTATTAAAATCGTCATCGACGGCGTGTTCAATCACTGCGGCCGAGATTTCTGGGCCTTCCAGGATGTGTTGCAAAACCAGCAACAGTCCGCTTACAAACACTGGTTCGATATCGTCCGCTGGGATGATCCCGTCACCGCGGAAAATGAGTTCGATTACAAAGGCTGGTGGGGCTACAAAGGCATGCCGGAATTCAAAGAAGACGAAAATGGCCTGGTGCCACCGGTGCGCGATTACGTTTACAGCATCACCCGCCGCTGGATGGATCCCAACGGCGACGGCAATCCCGGCGATGGCATCGACGGCTGGCGGCTCGATGTGGCCAAGGATGTCACCCCAAAATTTTGGGAAGATTGGAACAGTCTGGTCAAAACCATCAATCCGCAGGCCATCGTGGTCGCGGAAATCTGGGAAGAGGCGCCGGATTGGGTTACCGGCAAGCGGGTGGATTCGATGATGAATTACCCGCTGGCGAAGGCGATGGAGCAGTTCTTCATCGATCAGCAGACGCGAACCTCAGTTTCGCAATTCGATGCGGAGCTAGCCCGCTTGCGTGAAGTTTATCCCGAGGAGACCAATCACATTTTGATGAACCTCATCGACAGCCACGACACCGATCGCGTGGCCAGCATGATCAGGAACCCGGATCGTAACTATGACCGTGAGGCCGGACCGCGAGGCAACCCGAATTATGATCCACGCAAACCAACTCGGGACCAACGCCAAATCCAGAAGCTCATAGCGGTTTTCCAGCTCACTTACCTCGGTGCGCCGTCGATTTACTACGGCAGCGAAGCCGGCATGTGGGGTGCCGACGATCCCGACGATCGCAAACCCATGCTATGGGAGGACCGGGTTTTCGAGAAGGAAAGTTATGGGAGTGTTCGGCCCGACCTCAAAGCAGAGGATGACAACCGTTTTGACCGCGAGCTGTTTGCTCACTACCAAAAGCTGATCAAGATCCGTCACGACTATCCGGCCATTCAGCGCGGCACATTTATCACCCGCCTGACCGATGACGAACGCGGCGTGTATGCCTTTGCCCGCAAGTTGGATCAAAGCGAAGTCATTATCGTTCTAAACAACAGCGGCGTCAACCAGGAAATCGAAATCCCGATTATCTGGAAAAAGCAATCACGGGTTCAAGACCTGCTCAACGCCAGAGTGATTGCGCTCGTCGACGGCATGACGCAATTTCAATTGCCGCCAAAATGGGCGGCAATTCTGGTCCCGGTAAAGAATTAATATTTGTTGACAACGTTCGTTAAAATACTTAAAATTCCACCGACTGAATCGGCTCTTCTATCAACCTGTACAATTCCTAGCGCGGCAAAGCCGCCGAAGGATGGTGTGCAGTTCGCAGTAGCAGTTGGCACACGGTAAGGTATGGCTTGGCAATTGCCTGCCGTCAACTGCCTACTGCTTACTTCACCTTTAGGAAATAGAATTGTTTTTGTAAAAAAGTGTTTTCATGAAGAGGGACCCCCTATGGCGCGCGTAATGCTCAAAGACATCTACAAAATTTACGAGAAAAATCATTTGGTGGTGAACAATGTCAACATCGACGTTGCCGACAAAGAATTCGTGGTGCTGGTGGGGCCCTCGGGCTGCGGTAAATCCACCACGCTGCGCATGATCGCCGGCCTCGAAGAAATCTCCAGGGGCGAATTGTACATCGATGACAAAATGGTGAACGACGTGCCACCCAAAGACCGGGACATCGCGATGGTATTTCAAAACTACGCGCTCTATCCCCACATGTCGGTTTTTGACAACATGGCGTTTGGTCTCAAACTGCGCAAATTTCCAAAAGCGGAGATCAATAAACGTGTGAACGAGGCAGCCGAGATTCTCGGTATCACCACCATGTTGGATCGCAAACCCAAAGCACTCTCCGGCGGACAGCGGCAACGAGTGGCGGTGGGCCGCGCCATCGTGCGCAATCCCCGGGTCTTTTTGTTCGACGAGCCGCTATCCAACCTCGACGCCAAGCTGCGGGTGCAAATGCGCACCGAGATCTCCAAACTGCACCGCCGTTTGCAAACCACCATGATTTACGTGACCCACGATCAAGTCGAGGCTATGACCATGGGCGACCGCATCGTGGTGATGAAAGACGGCGTTGTCCATCAAATCGATACGCCACTGAATCTTTACAATTATCCGCACAACAAATTCGTGGCGGGCTTTATTGGCAGCCCGGCCATGAATTTCATGAATGGGAAAATCATAAAAGAGAACGGGTTGTTCTTTAGCGACGGCAGTCTGAAATTGAAATTACCGGCGAAGTATGATAAAGCGTTGGAGAAATATCTCGACCGAGAAATTACCTTTGGCATTCGCCCAGAGGATATTTACGACACCCAGGTCGCCCCAACCTTGAAGGATTGCGCCGAGGCGGCGTTGCTGGTCGAGGTCATGGAACCAATGGGCAACGAGACGTTCCTTTACCTCACCACCGGCATCCATCCAATCGTCGCGCGAGTCGGCACGCAAACTCAACCAACGATTGACCAGAAAATCAACCTGGTGTTCGACATGGCCAAGGCGCTCTTTTTTGATATGAGCACCGAGGAAGCGATTCAGTTGAACAAATAGTTAGCGCTCGAATGGTTGAGCCCCTTGAGTCTCGTTACAAAGCTCTGCTTTGTAACGTCCATGTTGGCGAAGCTGAGCTTCGCATAAAAGTGTGTTCCCAAGCAGAGCTTGGGAACAAGCGGAACAAGCAGAACATCTGAAACATCTGAATGAAGAAACTCATTATTCTCGGCATCATTTCCCTCCAACTTTTCGCCTGCAGCCGCGATGAAAAGAAGATCATGATCTGGCACTATCGTCGGCCGGTGGAGCGCAAGCTCATGACCGAGGTGCTGCAACGTTTTAAAAGCGAACACTATCCCGATTGGACCTTTGAAGAGCGTTTTTACGAACCCGAAGAGCTGCGCACCAATTTCATCATCTCGTCACTCGCCGGCAGCGGCCCGGCCTTGCTCCTCGGTGCCAGCGACAACGTCGGACCGCTGGTGGATTTGCAGGTCATCCAGCCCATTGAACCATACGTTGACCAGGAATATCTCAACAGTTTTGTAAACGAGCCATTTTCAGCCAATACCTGGTATCGCGGGCATTTGTACCAGGTGGCCGATCAAGTTGGTAATCATCTCTGTTTGATTTATAACAAAGACCTTATCCCACAACCACCGCAAAGCATTAACGAGCTGATCGCCCTCAAGGAAAAACTGCCGAAAGCCAACGATCATACGGCCCGTTACGTTTTGACGTGGAATTTTATCGAGCCCTACTTTTTTGTTCCTTTCATCGGGGGTTATGGCGGTTGGATCATGGATGAGGAAAACCGGCCTACCCTCGACACGGAAGCGACGGTGAAGGCGGCGCAGCTCATTTATGATCTGCGCAACAAGTATCAGGTCATTCCGAAGGAAGCTGATTACGAATTTGCCAACCAGCTTTTCAAGGACGGCTATGCGGCCATGATCATCAACGGCCCGTGGTCCTTCAGCACCTACACCGACAATAAAATGAACATCGGCATCACGCGCATCCCGATGATTGACGAGACCGGCCTGTGGCCGACGCCGATCATTTCGCCGCTGGGGTACTCGCTGAATGTAAATTTGAACGGAGAAAAACTGCAGGTCACCGTGGAGTTGCTCAAGTATTTGACGTTGCCGGAGACCGAACTCGAATTCACTAAACTGACGGGGGCCATTCCTTCTCGCAAAGAGGCGTTCGCCAGCGCCGTGGTCAGCGAAAACCGCATCACGCAGAGTTCGATCTACCAGATGGAAGTAGGACGCCCCATGCCGGTGGTGACGGAGCTGCGCTGGATCTGGGATGCCATGCGTCCGAGCTACCAGGCGATCTTCACCGGCAACATGACACCTGAAGAAGCGGCACGGGCGATGCAGGAACAGGCGGAGAAATTGATACGGGAAAATCGATAAAAGCGCTTAACCACGGATTCTTCACGGACGAACACGGAGCGAGCTGGATAGGGCACTAAGCACATTTCAAGAGTTTTTTCGCCGAATTGAACGAAAGACAACAACTCAATAAATCAGTTTCATTGGTAAAATTCGTTACTTAAAACTTTGCTGAAAGGCAAAAGGTTACAAGCTTACGGTTATGAATTTATGAATTTTATGAATACTTTGAAACGTGTTGCCCATGGGAAATACAAACTGACCAAGAAGGGCAGAAACTGGTGGAATCGAAATTGAGATCAATTCAAACAAGCATTGCCTTATCCATCCGTGAAAATCCGTGTCAATCCGTGGTTAAATAAAGTTGGTGGTTAACTAAATAAGGTAAATCCGTGGCAGCCGGCACCGGCGAAGTTCAAAACAATCGCTTGGCGTTTTTCTACACCTCTCCCACCTTTCTCATCATGGGAATGGTGATCGCGTTTCCGTTTCTCTACAATGTAGTCGTCTCCTTCTCCAACATGAATTTGCTGCATTTCCGCGATTGGCGGATCATCGGCATCGACAATTACATTGCCGTGTTCAGCGATCGGGTCTTCTGGTATTATTTCATGAAGACCATTTTGTGGACCGTGATCAACGTTTTCTTCCACGTCGCCATCGGTATCTGGCTGGCACTGATACTGGACAAGGATCTGCGCGGCCGCTCGTTCTTTCGGACCATCTTGATTCTACCGTGGGCGGTGCCGCAGTATATCACCGCTCTCACCTGGCGCGGCATGTTCAACAGCGAATACGGCGCGGTGTCGCTGTTGCTGCAAAAAACCTTTGGCTGGAATTTCTCCTGGCTCAACGATGAATGGGGCGCGTTCACGGCGTGCCTCATTGCCAACATCTGGCTGGGATTTCCTTTCATGATGGTGGTGGCACTGGGCGGGCTACAAAGCATTCCCCGTGAACTTTACGAAGCCGCGGAAATCGATGGGTCCACCTGGCTTGACAAACTGCGCACCATCACTCTGCCGCTTTTGAAACCGGTGATGGTGCCGGCGGTGACACTGGGCGTGATTTGGACTTTCAACAATTTCAACGTGGTATGGCTGGTGAGCAACAGCGGCGAGCCATCCGACACTTCGCATATTCTGGTGTCGTGGGTGTACAAGGCGGCGTTTCGCTATTTTCGTATGGGCTACGCCGCGGCGTTTTCAATGGTTATTTTTGCCATTCTGCTGATTTTCGGATGGAATTTCATCCGGCGCACCCGCGCTACGGAACCGGTTTACTAACCAAAATGACAATCCAGGAAAAGCCACTATTCACTGAAATCCAACAATTTCGACAGGCCTGGATTTTGTTAATCATCTTGGCAGTCGCGGCAATCTTTTGGTGCGGCGCATTCATTCAAATCATCCCGGGACGCCCCTTCGGCAATAGCCCTGCTACCGATCGAGTGTTGCTGGTGTTTTGGGTTATTTGCGGCATCCTGCTTCCAGTGCTGTTCTTTTCAATGAAGCTCACTGCGCACGTCCGCAGTGATGGCATCTACCTGCGGTTTTTCCCAATTGATTTCAAGTTTCAGAAAATTTCCTTTAGCCAATTGAAAAGCTATGAAGTGCGAATCTATCACCCCATCCGGGAATATGGCGGATGGGGCATTCGCTACGGCCGCAAAGGA
>DASWHH010000322.1:0-8820 GCA_036398295.1 bacterium | reverse complement strand
CTCGATGTCGTCCAGCAGTGGGGATACAATCCCTATTATGAGGGCACCAATCTGGTGGTTGAGGTGAAGAAGCCGCCCAAAAAACTCAAGCTCAGTGAGCTGTTGATTTGCGTCGATCCTGGCCATGGTCCGGACGACGGCGCGGTCGGTCCCACCCGCCTCAAGGAAAAAGATGCAAATCTGCAATTATCGCAAGTGCTCAAGGAAAAATTGCAGCGCAAAGGTGCGCGGGTTTTCTTAACCCGGCATGATCGTCACGGCGCCAATCTTGCCGTGCGGCCAAAAATTGCTGCGCAAATGGAAGCGGATCTATTGTTGAGCGTGCATCACAACGCATTGCCAGACGATGTTAATCCGTTTGTGAGCCGCGGTACCAGCACATACTATTATCACCCTCAAAGTCTGCCGCTGGCGGTCGCAATTCAGCAGCAGCTTTTAAATAAGTTGAAGTTGAATAATTTTGGACTATTTTATGACAACCTGGCCTTGTGCCGTCCGCCACAAATGCCAGCGGTTTTGATTGAAGCCGCCTTTATCATGCATCCGGAAGAGGAAAAGCTAATCAAGTCATCCCACTATCGGAATTTGGTAGCTGATGCCATTGTACGCGGGATCGAGGATTTCTTAAAGCAGGCCGAAAACAACCTGTGAATCTGCCTTAAATGGAGCCATTTTGCGATCCGTGCAGTTAAATGGAATTAGGAAATGGCTAATCAAACAAAAGGTGGTACTATGAGCGGAAAATTTTCCAAGTTAGTCTTGATGGCTTTTGTAGGTATATGGTTTCTGAATTGCGCACATAAAAATGGCACGCCCATGGAACGAACGAGCGATCTTCAAAAAGTATACGTCGATCCGGTCGAACCTCAACAGGTAGTTGCGGCTACCGATCAGCTCAAAGTAACGGTGCAGGGGAACTTGCCCAGCCCGGCTTATAAGTTCGAACGGTTCGATGTCACCGTGAAAAAGGATGTTATTGAAATCACTCCGCTGGCCCAGCACGATCCTGACAAGGTGGTGATACAAGTGCTGGTGCCGTTTGCGCAGGTGTGTGAGGTTAAGAACCTGAAGCCGGGAATCTACCAGATCAAAGTCAACGGCCGCGGCGATCAAGTGGTCGCTCGCGAGAAAATTGAGATTAAGAAGTAGACTGAATCACGAAATAGGGGACTTAGAGTGCCTCGAACCGGCTTCGTTTATCACGACGATTTTTTAGGTCACGACACCGGCGCTGGACATCCCGAGCGCCCGGATCGTCTCCGGCATCTCATGTCGCACTTGCAAAATCTCGAGGTGTTTTCTGGCTTGATGGCTATTCCGGCGCAAGAAGCACAGTGGAGTTGGCTTGAGGCAGTTCATCCCCGTCCTTATATCGAAAGCATACAAAGTGCTTGCAAACCAGATCTGCATTTTTTAGATTCCGACACGGTGGTCGGAGAGCATTCGTTCCGCGCAGCCCTTCTCGCTGCCGGTGGTGTCACAGTAGCTTGTGATGCAGTGATGGCGGGACAAATTGCGAATTCATTTTGCGCAGTTCGCCCACCCGGGCATCATGCGGAACGAACCCGAGCGATGGGCTTTTGCCTGTTCAATAACGTGGCGATCGCAACGCGCTATTTGCAGACCCGGCATCAGCTAAAGAGAATTTGTATCATCGATTGGGATGTCCATCACGGCAATGGCACGCAGAACATTTTCTATCGCGATCCGAGCGTGTTTTACATCAGCATTCACCAGTACCCGCTCTACCCGGGAACGGGAAAAAAATCCGAACAGGGCGAAGCTGAAGGCGAGGGCACTACTTTGAATTTTCCGTGTCCGGCTGGTTATGGTGACAAAGAATATCTGGAGATTTTTCAAAACCAAATTGCGCCAGCGGTAGGTCAATTTAAGCCGGAGTTCATCTTGATCTCAGCCGGCTTCGACGCCCATCGCGACGACCCGCTGGCTAATATGAGCGTGACGGAAGAAGGATTTGGCGGCATCACCGACGTGGTAACGTCTCTTGCAAATCAATGCTGTCAAGGTCGGCTGGTTTCGGTATTAGAGGGCGGATACAATTTGGAAGCGCTGGCTAACAGCATCGAGATTCACCTTAGAAAGCTTTCCAATTAATCGAATTTCAGGAGAACAAGCTGTGTTTGACACACTAATGGAAAACGAACTCAAGACCGGCGACACCCCCGAGCACTACAGAGTGCGACAAAGAATGATACGCGACCAGATTTTGTCGAGAGGAATTAGTGATGCCCTGGTTATACAAGCTCTTGAGCGCGTGCCGCGCCATCGCTTCGTTGGCGAACGTCTCGAAAAGTCGGCATACGACGACACCCCGCTGCCCGTCAGCGATGGGCAGACCATTTCCCAACCTTTCATTGTGGCTTATATGACCGCTGCACTGGAGCTTCGCGGCGGTGAGAAAATATTAGAAGTGGGCGCAGGTTCAGGCTACCAGGCCGCCGTTCTGGCTGAGATCGTTGCGCAGGTTTATACAATCGAAATCAATGAGAACTTGACCATCGAGGCATCGCGACGCTTCAAAAAAATGGGATACGACAACATTTTTCTGAAATTTGGCGATGGCTACAAAGGTTGGCCGGAACACGCGCCATTCGACGGCATCGTCGTCACAGCGGCGCCGGATCACGTGCCGCGAAATCTCGTTGATCAGCTCCGCATCGGCGGCCGGATGATTATCCCGGTCGGCGATGTCAACCAGGATCTCCTGGTGGTTTTCAAACAGTCAGATGGAACGATTAGAAAGGAATCCCGTATTCCGGTTCGCTTTGTGCCGATGCTGGGGGAAGCAGAGAAAAAAACCAACCTTTCATGAAAAAAGTAATCACAGAGCGTGATGTAATCCGAGCCTGGCAAAAACGTTCCACCGCCCTCATTGTCTCTCCCAATGCCCTTGTCACTCCAGCTGCCGCAGACGCCGCACGGGTTAGGGGCATGGAGATTGTAAAAGAATTTTCTTCCCAATCAGCCGCCACCGCAGCTTCTGGTCTCAACAAGAATTCGCGAGGAATCATTTTGGGAGCGGACCACGGCGGCTTCGAGTTGAAAGAAATCCTTAAATCACTTCTGATTGAAATCGGTTACGAGGTTGAGGATGTGGGCACACACTCCGCCGACGCAGTCGACTACCCGGACTTCGCGCATGCGGTAGCGCAAAAAGTTGTCTCCGCGCCCGGATTCCGCGGGGTTATGATCGACGGCGCGGGCGTGGGTTCGGCGATCACCGCAAACAAAATACCGGGCGTCCGCGCCGCCGCCTGCTACGATGTCTACACCGCGCGCAACAGCCGCCTGCACAACAACGCCAACTTGCTGACTCTTGGGAGTCGCGTAGTCGACACCGACACGGCGAAAGCAATATTGAAAGCCTGGCTGGAAAGTGATTTTGAAGGTGGTCGTCATGAAAAACGCGTGGATAAAATTGCGGCGATTGAGAAAAGATATATGAAAGAGTAACCTTGTTAAGTTTTTTTCGTTTATGCGTTTGAGTTCAACGTCGAACTAAACATCAGTTTAAGGATCAATATGGCAGAGGAGAAGAGGGAAAAAACGACACCCGGTTCCAGGTCCACCAGATCAGAACCGGAAGCGCCCCGGCGCGTCTATCGCTCGAAGGCGGACCGCATGATTGCCGGTGTCTGCGCGGGTGTGGCGCAATATTTTAATATCGATCCACTCATCATTCGTATCGCTTGGGCCCTGGCCTTTCTGGCCGGCGGAACCGGTCTCGTTGCCTATGTCGCAGCCTGGATTATTATCCCGGAAAAACCCGAACCGGAAGACTCCCCTAAAAAGCCGGAGAGGAAAACTGACTCAGGTATGGTCTGGGGGCTGGTCTTGATTGCAATCGGCGGGCTGCTGCTATTCCAGCGAATGAGTTGGTTCGATTTTTACCCGAACTGGAGCTGGAGTCCGCTGTGGTTCAGGGATTTCGACGCTGGCATGATTCTACCAGTGATTTTGATCCTGGTCGGCATTGTTTATATCACTACCATTTCGCGACAAAGCCAAGATACTGCAAATGCGCAAGAGCAAAAATCTACGGGAGGTTCAGCAATGGCAAAGAAGTTAACCCGCTCCGTCAGCGACAAGATGATCGGAGGCGTCTGCGGCGGTGTGGCAAAGTATTTCAGCATCGATCCGTCCATCGTGCGAATTGTCTGGGCAGTGGTGACGTTTGCCAACCCGGTTGTGGGCGGCCTGTTCTATATTGTCATGCTGATTGTCGTTCCTGAGGAAGCAGCCGTGCAATCCACCACTGGTTCAAAGGCAGCCACCAGCAAAGCTAAAGCTAAGTAGTGGAGCAATTTGGGGAGGTTAGCATGTCAAAAAAAGCCCGTTCGATTCTGCCGGGAGTTGTCTTAATTCTGATCGGCGTCGTGTTTTTGCTGCACCAACTGGATTTATTTTATTTTCGTTGGCGCCACATTTATCCCATAATCTTGTTAGCAGTTGGGGCCCTCTTTTTGCTATCCATCTTCTCAAAAGGAGATAAAGGGGCGTCCTTCCCGGCGACGGTGCTGCTGGTTCTCGGAGTGTTCTTCTTTCTTCGTAATTTCGGTTGTTTCGCAGTCGACTACTATTTTTATGATTTCAGAGACTTTTGGCCGGTTTTCATGATCGCTTTTGGGTTGGGATTTATTGTGCTGTTTCTGTTTAAGCGGGACGATTGGGGGGTGCTCATTCCAGGAGGCGTGCTGCTTTTCTTTGGTATCATCTTTTTCCTCAACGTCCTCGATGTTCTGTACTGGCGAAACATCACCGATTTTTGGCCGGTGATTCTAATTGCCGTCGGGTTGAGCATTGTCATCAGCAACCTACGCAAAAAGACTGAATAACCTGTTTCAAGCTTTCAGGAACCAGGCTCCACTATTGGAGCCTTTTGTTTTTTTGTTTGCAAGTTCCATTGATGAAAACTATCTTGTTTGAGAATGCGAGCCCTTTTTCTCAGCCAAAAGTTAGAACTCAAGGAAATGCAGCAGCCGGCGCCCGCCGATGACGAGGCCTTGGTCAAAGTTCTGATGGCCGGAATCTGCAACACCGATCTTGAAATCGTGAAGGGCTATATGGGATTTCAGGGTGTGTTGGGCCACGAGTTCGTGGGGATCGTTGAGCGAGCCGCGAATCCAAATTGGCAGGGAAAAAGAGTCTGCGGCGAAATAAATTTCGGATGTGGCTCATGTGACTGGTGTTTGTGCGGCCTCAGCCGCCATTGTCCCCAGCGCACCGTGCTGGGTATTCTCAATCAGAGTGGCGCGTTTGCCGAATATCTCACCATCCCGTTAAAAAATCTCCACGAGGTTCCGGAATCCGTCCCCGATAACCAGGCTGTGTTTGTGGAACCGGTAGCGGCCGCCTGCGAAATTTTGGAACAAATTCAAGTTCAACCTGGATTCAAAGTCGCCGTGCTTGGCGACGGCAAATTGGGCCTGCTTATTTGCCAGGTTCTGAAATTAACCGGTTGCAGCATCAACCTCATCGGCAAGCATCCGCGAAAACTGGCTCTCGCCGAATCATGGGGAATCGCGACGCGCAGATTAGATGAGCTGCGCAACCAGAAATTTGACCTCGTGGTCGAAGCGAGCGGCGCCGCCTCCGGCTTTGCAGCAGCTCTGCAACTGGTACGACCGCGCGGCACGATCGTCTTGAAAAGTACCTACCACGGTAAGCTTGAGTTAAATGCGGCCCCAATTGTGATCGATGAGGCCACCATCGTGGGCTCCCGTTGCGGGCCGTTTGGCCCCGCGCTTCGTATGCTGCAACAGAAAATACTGCAGGTCGAAGCCATCATCGACCGGGTCTATTCCTTTGCCGATTCCCTTCAGGCGTTTGAACACGCACAACAAAAGGGAACTTTGAAAATTCTACTTAAGATGTAAGGGTATGGTCACCGTTAAAGTTGAATTAGGAAATCAAACTTACCCCGTTTTCGTTGGCAGCGGCATCCTCGACAAACTGGGAGAGATGTATCAATTATATGATTTCGGTGAACAAGTAGTTGTCATTACGGACACCGTGGTTCGCGATTTGTATTCCGAGCAGCTGCGAGAACGTTTTCGCAACATCACCAGTTTGTTTGAAGTTGTCGCCGTGCCGCCGGGGGAGGCGAGCAAGTCTTTAAAGGTTGTCGATGAACTTATCACGAAAATGCTCGAGATTGGCTTCGATCGCCAGGCCACGGTCATTGGGTTTGGCGGCGGCGTCATCGGCGACATTGCCGGGTTTGTCGCATCTATTTATAAACGCGGCGTGCGCTTAATTCAGGCGCCAACTACCCTGCTGGCGCAGGTGGATGCCAGCATCGGCGGCAAAACCGGCGTCAATCATCCACTGGGCAAAAATATGATCGGGACGTTTTACCAGCCACAATTGGTCTGGAGCGACCTGGCGCTGCTAAAAACTTTGCCGCGCCGCGAGATTGTCTGCGGCCTCGGTGAAGTGATTAAGTACGGAATCATCCGCGACCCGTTTTTGTTTGCCCTGGTGGAACATACTTTCGAGGAGGCTTTTACCCTCGATTTGCCGCTTATGGAAGAAATTGTCAAACGCTGCTGCGAGATAAAGGCAAAGATTGTATCGGTGGACGAGAAAGAGCGCGATCAGCGCATGATTTTGAATTTTGGTCACACCATTGGCCACGCCCTCGAATCTGCCTTAAACTACGAAGTTTCCCACGGCGAAGCGGTGCTGCTGGGCATGGTGGCCGAAAGCAAAATCGCAATGGATCTCGAAAAGCTGCCGCGGGACGAATTCCTCCGCATCAAAAATCTGATTGCGCGATTCGATTGGCAAGCAATTCCCAAGCATTTGAACATTGAGCACCTCATGACGTTTTTGCAGCGCGACAAAAAAGCCGTCGCCGGCCGGATAAAATTTGTTTTCCCGACCAGAATTGGCGATGTGTTTATCACGGAACAAGTTGATATGACGTTCGTTCATTCCGCGATTCATTATCTTTTCAACGAAGTGGTGCAGTCAGACTGAAGAAGGAGAAATGATGGCAAGTCGTTTTAGGATCGCGGCGACCTTTTTGATATTCATCATTCTGGCCGCTGGCTGTTCGACAGAAAAGATTGAACCAGCCTTGCTGAGTATTATTGAAAAAGATCTGGCCGCTGACATAGCGACGCTTTCATCTGATGAATTCGAGGGACGCGCCCCCTCATCGGTCGGCGAAGAGAGGACAATTAACTTCCTGCGGGCGGAATTCCAAAAGCTCGGGCTAGAGCCAGGGTGCGGTGAGAGCTTTTTTCAGGAAGTTCCATTGGTTTCTATTACCGCCAGCCCGCACACGCGGTTGAGTGTTAAGGGTGAAGAAGGCAACTGGTCACAAACCTTTACTTATGGCGATGATTTTGTGGCGTGGACCAAGCGGGTAGTAGGTAGCTCGACCGTCAATAATTCGGAGATGATTTTTGTGGGCTATGGCGTCGTCGCGCCCGAATACGATTGGAATGATTACGCCGGACTCGATGTACGCGGCAGAACCGTCGTAATTCTCGTGAATGACCCGGGTTTCGCCACCGGCGATCCGAAACTGTTTAACGGCCGTTCCATGACCTATTACGGTCGTTGGACCTACAAATTTGAGGAAGCCGCGCGTCAGGGCGCCGAGGCGGCGTTTATCATTCATCAAACCTTGCCGGCTTCTTATCCATGGGGTGTAGTGCGCGGGAGCTGGTCCGGGGCGCAATTCGACCTGGTGAGCGATGACAATCACCTATCGCGTTGTGCGTTGGAGGGATGGGTTTCGTTTGAAACCGCTAAAATGCTTTTTGAAAAAGCCGGACTCGATTACCAAACTCTCCAAGCCGCGGCCGCCAAACGCGGTTTTCAGGCGGTGCCGCTGGCAACCACGGCATCCTGCACGATCTTGAACGACATCAAACACTCAAAGTCCAACAATGTTCTGGCGTTGCTTCCTGGTAAGTCCCGTCCGGACGAATATCTGTTTTACATGGGACACTGGGATCATTTTGGAAAGAACCCTATGCTTGAAGGCGACCAAATTTATAACGGCGCCCTCGATAACGCCACCGGCGTTGCCGGATTGTTGGAGTTGGCTGAAGCCTTCACGCAAATGTCCAGCCCGCCCGAGCGTTCCATCGTTTTCCTGGCCATCACCGGAGAAGAGCAGGGACTTCTCGGATCGGAATTCTATGCTGCCAACCCGGTTTATCCCTTGACCAAAACCGTTGCCGCCATTAACATGGACGGCTTGAACATTTATGGCAAGATGAAGGACATCGTCATCGTTGGGTACGGAAATTCTGATCTCGATGATTATGTGAAAAAAGCGGCCGCGGAAGAGCGGCGAACGGTGCGGCCTGATTCCGAACCGGAAAAAGGTCACTTTTATCGGTCCGATCATTTCAGTTTCGCGAAACAGGGTGTGCCGGCACTGTACACCGACCCGGGAATTGATCACGTCGAAAAAGGTGAATCATGGACCATCGAACAGCGAGACAAATATACCGCCGAAAAATATCACAAGCCGTCCGATGAGTTTGATCCGAATTGGGATCTCGCCGGTGCGGTGGACGATTTGCGGCTGCTGTTCAAAGTTGGCTACCGCTTAAGTAAGGCGGCGACTTTTCCCAATTGGAAGCCGGGGACAGAATTCAAAGCCAAACGGGATGCTGATATGCAGGCCGCGGCCCTTTACACGGGCAAATGAAACAGGCGATGGGTGTTAACAATTTGCCACTCACAATTTGCGTCCACCAAGCATAATTGTCAATTGTGAATAGCTCATCCTGAACGGTCAATTTGGATTATTCCCGTAGGGCAATTCATGAATTG
>DASWHH010000321.1:0-1615 GCA_036398295.1 bacterium | reverse complement strand
GCGCTGGCCAAGTGGATTATGCCCGGCAAAGATCCGGGAGGATTCATCATTACCACGCTGTTGGGAATTGCGGGTGCGGTGGTCGCCACCTATCTCGGGCAGTTCCTCGGCATTTACCATGTTGGAGAATCGGCCGGGTTCATTGGTGCGGTGGTGGGCGCCATCATCGTTTTGTGGCTGTACCGACGTTTTCGCAAATAGAGCTCCACATAATCCAGATAAACAAAGCCGATTTCCTGAGGTGTACATCCTGGAAGTCGGCTTTTTGATTCCGGCCCTCGACTGTGGAGCAGCGCTTCGGCGGACTGGTGATTTCGTTGATTTATTTTGGTCACGAGTTTGGCGGCGCGGTGTAGAACAGACTTTCTTTAAGGTTTCTCAAACAAGGCTGAAAACGATTTCACCAAAAAGAAGCTGCAAACCTCCAGGTTGGCTTACGTCAGGATCGAAGGGAGGAATTCAAGCAGACGAGACTGGTGTCTCAGTTTTGGCCGGGTAACCTTGCCGGCTCCTTTTCGCCGTAATACTTGGGAGGCAAGCGGACACCCGCTCTTTCGATAGCATTGCGATTGGTGTTAAAAAACCGTTGCAAGGTTTTGGGGCTGACAAAATAGGCCGTGCCGTATTCCACCATGATTTCCTTTTTGACCACCAGATCGCTTATATCTTCGGGGGCGAGTCCATAACCCATTGGCCACGCCACCGCCGGCGCGATAAAATCCAGCGTTGAACGCGGTACGCTTTTGATAACTCCAACAAAATCCAGCTTCGCAGGGTCACCGGCCAGAGCAAAAACGGGGCCACCAGAAAATCCGAAGCGAACCACCGCATCCACAGTCAAGGTACTCGGATAAGGAGACTCGCTCACCCAGCCGCCGGAGATTTGTTTCACGCCTTTGGGAAATCCGAACAGGAACACCCAGTCGCCCCAGCCCAGATCCAGGTCAAACCCAACACGGTTGTGAAATTCGACCCCTAGAAGGTTGTTGGTCTGTGATTCGATGATCGCTAAATCCTCGATTTCCTCCGAGATGATCAGTTTGGCTTCGGCGCGCCAGTTGCTGTCGCCGCGCACCAAAATATCGACATTCTTGACTATGTAGCGCGCAAAGAGCACGTCGGTGTTCTGGCCGTATTCGTCGAGATAGTAAATATCGGTGGTATCCTGCGGCGCCACCAGATGATTGCTGGTCAAAATGATATAACGCGAGGCGACCGGCTCAAAATTAAGAATGAGTCCGCCACCGGAAAGCGTTTTGTCTTCGGTTTCAACGGTTGTGCCGTTGACACCGTTGTTGGCGAGTTTGTACCTTAAATGACTGCGTGGATCTGGAACGAAGCGCCCGTTTACCCGTTCATAGTGAAACTTCTGAATCTCGTACTTGATGTTGCTGTTGATGCTGACCACCGTTTTTGTAACACCTTTGATTTCCTTTTTGATTTCATCCGAGAAAAAGGTCGGAATGGAGGCTCTGGAAAGCATGGCCTGGCGCCCGCTGCACCCTGCCAATATGCCCCCAAAAGACAGAATGAGCAAAGCAAGACCAAACAGCCTGGTTGTGGAGTTCATCATAATTTCAAGTTGGAATATAGATCGGACTTGATTGCATTCAAC
>DASWHH010000320.1:0-4615 GCA_036398295.1 bacterium | reverse complement strand
CTTCTGTCTCCGGGAAATGCTGACCAGATATGCAAATAACGCGAACCAAACGATGGTATAGGCCGCAAACAAAAAGTTGATACGGTAATTAAATCCCGAACCAGCGATCGCCGTACGGGGATTCTTGAGAGCGCCGTCCTCAGACCTCACTTCCAAAAAATATTCGTAAAAGGAAAGATTCAGCGGAACTTCACCGCCCAGCAAGACTTCATATTTCCCATCAGCTATTTCCACATTACGGTGGACCTCGGACCACAACGGTGTCTCCGCCAGCGGTCGTTGATAAATGCTGAACACCAGATTGACCGCGCCATTGAAGGGCGTCCCGTCTTCATTTTTCACCATGCCCTGGTAGTGAACCAGCCGTGGAACTTGCGCGTTCGCCAAGCTGCTCACCATAGCGCCCATCAAAAAAATCCAAAAGACTGAAAGTAGCTTCATCAAGAAACATTCCCTCCGTTTAAGTTTCAGTAGCAATTTGACGCTTCATGTCGGAGACCGCGATCATACTTTTCTGCAGTTGCACCCGCTGAATTAGAAGATAAATGAATAGAATGGTAAACGTAAACAGGCTGAAAAAGAAAGCGATTTTCATATCGGGGTGAAGTCCGGAACCCTCGCCGCCGGCGATCACCGGACTGGGGTGAATATCACGCCAGAGTCGGATGGAAATGTAGACGATGGGCACATCAACAAAACCTACAATCCCGAACACCGCAGCGAAGCGGGCACTGCGTTCTTCCCCTTCCACAAAATTGCGCAACATTAAATAGGCCAGGTAAATGAACCACAGTACCAGAAACAGGGTGAGGCGCGGGCTCCATTCCCACCAGGTATTCCAAACCGGTCGCGCCCAGATGGGGCCGGTGATCAAAACCAGGGTGGCAAAGATGACGCCGATTTCGGCTGCAGAACTGGCGACGACGTCGTACTTACGATCCTTTTTCCAGAGATAATAGATGCTGCAAACGAACACCACAAAGAATGCCAGAAACGAAACCCACGCCGAAGGCACGTGAAAATAAAAAATTCGTTGCACGATCCCCATCGAGCGCTCTTCGGGTGCGAACATGAAAATGAGATACAAATTGGCCAGCATCGCCACGAAAAGAAGGCTGCCTAAAACGACCAGCCAGCGATGGGTTGAAGGATTTGTCTGCATGTGACCCCTCTCCTTTCAATTCAATATAATGGCATTTCGAACCGTGACGTTTTTTGTCACAGCGAGAAATCTGGCGAAGCAAAGTTATTCCTCAATGACATATTCAAACGTCAACAACGCGACGATTAAAAAGATCACATCGAAGGCGACGATAATTTTCAGCCAGCCCCAAACCACACTCCAACTTTCTTCCTGAAAAATCGCCGCAGTAGACTGCACCGCCCCGAAAATTACCGGAATGAACACAGGGAAATACATGATCGGCAGCATGATCTCCCGGGACTTCGTGTTCACTGAAATTGCCGAGAACAACGTGCCGATGATGGCGATGCCCGCCGTGCTCAAAAAGATCACCAGCAGCAATTGCGCCAGTGAGTCGAGCAAATTAAGATCAAAAAAGATCGCGAAGATTGGCAGCACGATCATTTCCACGATAATGATAAAAAGGAAGTTCACGATCGCCTTGCTAATGTACACGGCGGAACGTGAAATCGGCGCCAGCATCAACCCTTGCAGGCAGCCTTTGTCAACTTCATAAACAAACGAACGATTCAACCCCAATTGGCTGGCAAAGATAATCGTCATCCAGAGTATGCCGGGAATCGCCTCGCGCAGGGCCGCGCTGCCGGGCGGAAACGCGAAGTTGAAAATGACCGACACCAACAGGCTGAACACGATCATCGACGAAAGCATCTCCTTGGTGCGATACTCCGACAGGATGTCTTTCCACAGGATGGCGGCGATTTTCTCGATCACGTTCGCCGTTCCCCGCCGACGAGTGCGTAATAGGTGTCACGAAACGATTTTGGATCGATTCGGGATCGCTGCTCATCGAAAACAATTTTCCCGCTGTTCAAAATCGCCACGCGATCCGCCATGTCCAATCCCCGCTCGAGATCGTGCGTGACCATGAGCGTCGTGCGCTGGCTGCTGCGAACGCGCTGCAACCAGCCGGAGAGCATCTCGGAGGCGTGTTGATCCAGACCGGTATAAGGTTCGTCCAGAAACAAGAATAAGGGATCATGAATCATGGCCCGAGCGATCGACAGCCTTTGCTGCATGCCGCGAGAAAAAGTGCGAACGCGATCGCTGCGCCGGAGCTTTAAACCCACCTCTGAAATAATGGCTTCGATTCTGGTACTGAGATCGGCGACGCCATATAACTTGCCATAAAAACGCAGGTTCTCTTCGGCGGTTAAATCTTCGTATAAGAATGTCTGGTGCCCGATAACGCCAATCTGCCGACGCACGCTCTCGGCGTCATTCGGCAGGGCATGTTTTCCTATTGTGACATTTCCTGAAGAAGGTTTAGCCAGAGTTGAGAGGATGCGAATGAGGGTGGTCTTGCCGGCGCCATTAGGGCCGAAAATGGTTAAAAACTCGCCCTGGTGTAATCGAAAACTCACATTGCGCAAGGCAAATTGATTGCCAAAAGTTTTGCAAAGGTTGGCGACGTCTAAGGCAAATCCATCTTGCGGCATCGCAAATTCACTAACTGGATTGTGACTCAAGCGTGTTGCCACAGTTGACGCAGAACTTGTCGCCGTGAGTTACCGCCTCGCCACAGCTCCAGCAAAATCTAGGAGACGCAGCATCGGCCTTTTTTCGGGGCGCGGATTTATCTTTGGACTTAACGGCTTTGTGTTGAATTTGGTCGATCTTTTTTAAGAGCCCGACGGCTTCATCCTTGTACTGTTGCCGGAGCATTTGAAAGTCTTCCTCGGAAAGTTTTCCCATTTGATAATCAAACTCAATGTCCTTGATGGCCGCATAGATCGCTTCCTTGCGGTCGATTAAATCGTTGGCCTTGTGATTGGAATCTTTCATTAGATTCTCTCGACGCGATTGCATGATCGGGGACACGACGAAATACGACACCGCGGCGGTAAGCAGTAAGAAAATGATCACCGTTAGCATGAAAATCGTTCCTTAAAATTAGATTGTATCATTCAGAATCGCTCATGGCTTGGACTTTAGTTTCACCCGTTTCAACAAATTCGCATTCGTCACGACTGTCACAGAGCTGGAGGCCATGGCGATTTCGGCAATCACCGGATGTAACAGGCCCAGCACCGCTAACGGAATCGCCACGATATTATAAAAAAAAGCCCAGAACAGGTTTTGCTTAATCTTTTTGAAGGTGGCCCGCGACAGCTTGATGGCGGCAACAACGCTGGCGAGATCTCCGCGCACCAGGGTGATATCCGCTGACTCGATGGCGATGTCGGTACCGGTGCCAATGGCGATTCCAACGTCGGCCTGGGTCAACGCCGGCGCGTCGTTGATGCCGTCGCCCACCATCGCAACTCCCCCAACTTCGTTTTGCAGCCGTTTGATTTCCGCCACCTTCTGATGCGGCAGCACTTCGGCCAGCACGTGTTTAATTCCGACTTTCTTCGCGATGGCTTCGGCAGTGTGACGATTGTCGCCAGTGATCATCGCTGTCAGGTATCCCATTTTCTCGATTTCCTTGATAGCAGCCGCAGCTTCTTCCTTCACTTGATCAGCTACCGCGATGACGCCGGCGGCGGTGTTGTCGATTGCTGTCAGCATTACGGTCTTGGCCTCGGACTTTAGCGCGTCAATTCTGATTTTGGCCGAATCGGTATCGACGCTAAATTCCCTCAGCAAACCCAATGTGCCGACCAGCACGCGTTTGCCGTTCACCGTTCCCGCCACGCCTTTGCCCGGCAGCGCGCGGAAATCACTAACCTCTGCGAGAGGGAGCTGCGCACTTTTCGCACTGTCGACGATGGCCTTCCCCAGCGCGTGCTCGGACGCCGCTTCGAGGCTGGCGGCAAATTGCAGCACCTCGTTCGGCGGGAATCCGTTCAGCGGGATGACATCGGTCACGGTTGGTCGGCCTTTGGTCAGCGTACCGGTTTTATCGAAAACGATCACTTTCACATCTTTCAGTTTCTGGATGGCCGCGCCGTCGCGGATCAAAATGCCGTGCTCAGCGCCGATGCCGCTGCCCACCATCAGTGCAGTGGGCGTGGCCAATCCCAAGGCGCACGGGCAGGCGATCACCAGCACCGCCACGAACGCAAAAATTGCCAGCGTCAACGGATCGACCTGGAGTTGAACCCACGGCAAGAAAGCCTGCGCCCATTCCGGCACCCGCCGCAACAAGTCCGGAAAAGCAAGCCAGGCGAGAAACGTCAGGACAGCCAGCGCCACGATGGTCGGTACAAAAATGGCGGTGACGCGATCGGCGAACTGCTGGACGGGGACCTTGCTGCTCTGTACCTCTTCCACCATGCGAATCATCTGCGCGAGAAACGTATCTTTGCCCACGCGGGTGGCTGCAACTTTCATCACCCCGAGCTGGTTGATGGTAGCTCCAATCACTTCCGAGCCAGGCACTTTTTGAACCGGCATGGACTCCCCGGTGGCGAGGGATTCATCCACGAGACTTTCGCCCTCGACCACCCTGCCGTCAGTGGGAATTTT
>DASWHH010000319.1:0-2575 GCA_036398295.1 bacterium | reverse complement strand
CAAAAATCAACGATACCCACGAGGTTTTCATGACGCACACCAAATTGCGTGATGACTTTGTGATCCGCTTGGTAGTGGCACATCTGCGCACCGAGGAGAGGCACGTGAACCGCGCGTGGGAGATCATTCAACAGAAACTGACGGAAATAATTGGGAGGTGAGCTTGCATCAACGAGCCGGATTATTTTTTAGCGTACTTTTCACAGTGTTAAATTTGCTGATCGTCGCGCCTGGTTATGGACAGGCGGAACGGGTGCAGCAGTCCCGGCAATTCTACAATCAGGCAATTGCCGCTTTCAAAAATAAAGACTATCCAACCAGTCTCGCGAAGATGGAAGAGGCGCTGCGGCTACGTCCCAACCAATCCCGGGATGATTTACGACCTCGCCTGTGTGAATGCTCAGGCGGGAAATCAGGAGACGGCATTGGCGCTGTTACGTCAAATAGCAGAAATGGGAATTTACTTTCGGGCGGCTGCCGATCCCGATCTCGTTGCCCTAAGTAGCCTGGACGAGTTCCAGACCATTTTGAAGAAAATGGATGAGAACCGCAATCCGGTTGCCAAAAGCGAAAGAGTGTTTGCGCTTTCGGAACGCGACTTACTTACCGAGGGCGTCGCCTACGATCCCGTTACCGACACTTTTTGGGTCGGCAGTGTTCATCACCGTAAAATAGTTGCCGTCAAGAACGGCAGGGCTGCCGATTTTACTTCCGCCGGGGATGGACTCTGGGGTGTGTTTGGAATGAAGGTGGACGAACCGGGGCGACGATTATGGGTCTGTACCAGTAGCGTGCCGCAGATGTCGGGTTTTTCGAATGACAGCGCTGGCCGGGCCGCAGTTTTTCAATACGATTTGTCCAATGGAAAATTGGTGAAGAAATATTTTCCTCCCGATTCCTCCGGCGCACATCTTTTCGGCGATTTGACGTTACATTCCGGCGGCGACGTCTTTGTCTCTGATAGCCGGTCCGGCGCCATCTACCGCATCGCTCACCAATCCGATAGGATGGAGGTGTTCGTCGCGCCTGGCCCATTCGCTGCCCTGCAGGGACTGGCGTTTTCAAATGATGGGAACTGGCTATTCGCAGCCGATTACTCGCAGGGCGTTTTTAAAATCGATCGGCGTACGAAATCGATCAGCCAGGTTGTAGCCCAGAAGAACCTGACGTCGTTGGGAATTGACGGACTTTACTTTTACCGGGGTAGTCTCCTCGCCATTCAGAATGGCATCAGCCCGCATCGTCTCGTGCGGTTTTGGTTGAATGATGACCTCTCGCAGATCGTGCGCGCGCAGATTCTCGACGCCAATCATCCGGATTTCGATGAACCTACACTCGGTGTCATCGTCGGCGAAGCGTTCTATTATGTAGCCCGCAGCCAATGGGGCCAATTCGACGAAGAAGGCAAGATCAAGGCGCCGGAGAAATTGCAGGAGCCGGTTATTCTCAAAACCGAACTTCAGTAATGCGCCAAATTAACGGCGCTACTCTATAGACTCTATAATTGGAGGGAGCGATGCGTTACTTTACATTGTTTTGTGTCATAGTCAGTCTGGCTTTTGCCAGCGGCTGCGTTCGGAAAAGCGGCTCGAGCTCGGACCTGGCCGGAATGGTAGCAGCGGAGTATGCCTTTGCAAAGCTGTCCATGCAAAAGGGCATTAAAGAGGCATTTCTCAGTTATTTAACCGACGACGCTATCTTGTTTCGACCGCAACCGGTGAACGGCAAGCAGCTGCATCGGGAACGTCCCGCCAGCCCGGCAGGCCTGGTGTGGTGGCCGATCTTCGCAGATATCTCCCGAGCTGGGGACATGGGCTGCACTACCGGCCCCTGGGAATTCAAGCAAGATAGCAGCGCCGCCGAGCCGGTAGCGTTTGGCCACTTCGTCTCGGTTTGGAAAAAACAGTCCGATGGTTCCTGGCTCGTGGTGCTGGATGGCGGCAACTCCCATGCGCGTCCGGAGACGAAAGTTGCGGGCCTGGACATCGCCGCGTTGAAGGAAGTGAAAAGCGATCCCTCGGCGACCGTCGACACGTCTGCTGGGCGCGTGGAGCTGCTGGAAACCGATCGCGCTTTTTCTACGGCCTCGGCTGCCGAGGGATTCTCACCGGCACTCCTGCAGCGTGCTTCCGAGGGCGTACGGTTGTACCGAGCGGACACATTCCCGGTGGTTGGCAAGGAAGCGGTGCGTTCCGCCCTGGCCGAGGTGAGTGGCGCAATAACCTGGGAGCCGATTTCTGGCGAAGTGTCGCAATCCGGCGATTTCGGTTACACCTATGGCTCCGCTCAACACCACAACAGTGAAGGCAACGGCGTCACCTCTGCATCGAGTTACCTGCGAATCTGGAAGAAGAACCCTGACAATGAATGGAATTTGCTGATTGACGTTTTCTTCCCGGTCCCGCCGGATACCACTCAGTCCAATTAGCCTGAGTGATTTACGAATCACGGAACGGCCTAAATTTTCGCGTACTAAGGTATTTTCTTTCAGACATGTGGATTGCTGGATTAATGGAACGTTAGAAAACCTCTTCTCAGGAGTCGGGTATGTTTCAAAAAAAATCGACATTAAAGA
>DASWHH010000318.1:0-3213 GCA_036398295.1 bacterium | reverse complement strand
GCGCGTCCAAATCCCGCGCACGGATATAATGTTGTTGCGCGGCATCGAATTTTCCAAGACTCCGGTAGCAACGCGCCAAGCGATAGTGCAGGTCAGCGAATTCATCGTCGATGGCGGCTGCCTGCGAATAAGGGGCCAAGGCCGCATCAAATCGGCCGGCTGCCTCAAAGTCCATGCCCAGACGATAATGCTTTTCCCATTCATTTAATGAGGGGTCGGTCAGGTCGGGCCGATGCAGGGAGCCAAAAGGAGCACAATTCTGCAGATTGGTCGCCACGCTGGAAAGAATCACCTTGGCGCCGGCGCGCTCTCCAACCTGGCAAATGTCAAGCAGGTTTTCACGAAAATGGTCGTACACCGCAGCCATGCGCGGATCATCAAAACGCAACCGGTTTTCAGTGAACATCTCCACGCCACCCCAGGCCTGGATTTCATCCGCATTCGAATCCCATTCCTGTCGCAGGCTCTTGAGCAGTTGTACGGTCTTCGTTGAATTCAAAAAGACACTCGTGCGGATAAAGCCCAGGCTGGATTGAAAAGGGGCGAATACCGTTCCCGGCCCATAAGGTCCAATGACCTCATTGTTGCCAAGGTAAACGACGAACAAATCAGGCTGGAGCCCGGCGCAATCCCGAGCAATCGGCAAAACGACATTGCTGTTTATGGCAGTGACCGCGACATTGAACACTTCAAACTGGATTTCCGGGTGCTCGTGCTGCAGCATCGCTTCCAGCATTCGGCTAAATCCAAACGAAAAGTCGGGATCTCCCATCGCCGCGGAGCCGCCGAGCACAAAAATGCGGTACGTTGCGGACGGCTTTTCTGCAGGAATGGCCATGCGGCAGGAAGGCCGAGCTAGCTGAGGCGGGAAAAAGCGCTGGCTAAACCTGGCATTGTCGAAGGAGATTTTTCGACCTGCCACCTGCCTGGCGATGAAAAAATCCGTCGCATAGCCATATCCAAAGACATTCAAACAAAGTTCTACAAGGAGAAATGCAAAGACGGGCATGAGCACGGCAGGCACAGCGAGGAAGAACCCTTTGCGAACTGCGATCAGCTTCGGTGCGGTATGTGGCTTAGATTGGAACAACCATTCCTCCCGTTTGGCCTAATCTCTCGTATGATTTTTCAACCCCAGAAGATAAGTTGCTTTGAGAGTTGACTCAATATCATCTTTTGGCCAGGGAGGCCTTATTCTGCGATCAGCAAATCTCAAAGCCACTTCCATGCCTTTGCGACCAGGCGCTATTCGATTTCCAAAAGCACGACTGATTTCGCCGGCAGCGTTGCCGTCAGCATCCCGCTATTTAACTTGGCATCTTTAAAAGCTTCCGGCTTGACGACATCCGGCAGCTCGAACGTATTGCGTGAGTTCATTGCCGGGGCGGTCAACACTCGAGCCGTGATCTTCTTCGCCGTGATCCCGCGCAGCTCGCAATCTATTTTGGCAGCGTTCTTGGGATCGAGATTGCAAAGCGTAATGTGCACCTTGCCCGATTTATCTTTCGACGCCGAAGCATTCACGGCGGCAAGCTTTTCTTCGCCAAACGCGTAGTCGGCACACTGCAGGTCGATTGGCAGCAGGGTAGCATCCTGATGAACCTTATACATTTCGAAGACGTGATAGGTTGGGGTCAGGATCATTTTTGCGCCGTCCGTCAGCACCATCGCCTGGAGTACATTGATGGTTTGGGCGATATTCGCCATTTGCACACGATCGCAATGCTGGTTAAAGATGTTGAGCGAAAGGCCGGCCACGATAGCATCGCGCAGGGTATTCTGCTGGTAGAGGAATCCAGCGTTTGTTCCCGGCTCGACGTCGTGCCAGGTGCCCCACTCGCCAACACACAAGCCGATGCGTTTTTGAGGATCGTACCGGTCCATAATGGCGCCATGATTGACGATGAGTTCATCGATTCTCAGAGCTTGCTGCAAAGTGACGAACCACTCCTCCTCGCCAAACTCAGTTGCGGATCTGCTTAGCTCCGGTCCCGAGCGGTCGATTACCATGAATCGGCCTTGTGTCCTCATGGCCCGACGCACGGTTCGGGTGTAGTAGTGCAGGTCGAGGCCGTTCACCATTGGCCGACGCCAGCCACCGCTCGCTTCCCGCATCAGCACGTCGGTCCATTCATAATTATCACTATTAGGGCCACAGGCAATTTTGTAGACCTCGGTGCCACCGTACTCACGAACGAAGTTGGCGAATTGGCGGTACTCCTCGGCGTAATGCTCTGGCGTCATTTGACCGCCACAGCCCCAGTTCTCATTGCCAATTCCCCAAAATTTCACTTTCCACGGTTGCTCGCGACCATTGGCGCGGCGCAGATCCGCCATGGGGCTTTTACCGTCAAAGTTGACGTACTCAACCCATTGCGCCAACTCCTGCACTGAACCACTGCCCACGTTGCCGCAGATGAGCGGCTCGGTGCCAAGTTGCTCGCACAGGTCGAGAAATTCGTGGGTGCCAAAATGATTGTTTTCCGTAACGCCACCCCAATGGATATTGACGATGGTCGGGCGTTGCTCTTTTGGCCCAATGCCGTCCTTCCAGTGATAGGTGTCCGCAAAACAACCTCCGGGCCAGCGCAAATTCGGAATTTGAATATTGCGCAGGGCCGCGACAACGTCGTTGCGAATACCACGGGTATTGGGAATCGGCGAATCTTCACCGACCCAGATGCCTTCGTAAATGCAGCGGCCGAGATGCTCGGCAAAGTGACCATAAATGTGCCGGTTGATCGTCTGTTTGCCCAAATCAGCGTTGACGACCAACTTGTTCGTGGTCGTATTATTTGGCTCGGCAGCATATAACGATGGAATTCCACACAGCACGATTGACAAAATCACAGACACAAAAATTTTGGAGAATCTTCCTCTAAACTCGGGGTTTGTCATTTCTTTTCTCCTCCTTATTCGATTCGTAACTAATTCATGTCATTGCGAGGCGCTTTTTGCCTCCCCGCCTGTCAGCACAGGCTGGCCAGAGGCCTCAGGCAGGCGGGCCGAAGCCATCTCCAGCCTCACCGGGGAGACTGCTTCGCTGAAAAGCGCTCGCAGTGACAGCACCTCGCAAGCTACTCCACCTCGAAAACTACCACCGATTTAGCGGGCAGCGTTGCGGTCAGCACGCCATTGCTGAGTTTGACATCTTTGAAATCCACCGGACGAACGACATCCGGATTTTCAAAAGTGTTGTGTGAGTTGATTTTC
>DASWHH010000317.1:0-4887 GCA_036398295.1 bacterium | reverse complement strand
CGTGCCTACGAAGAGGGTCACGTCCCGGGCGCGATGGGCTGGAACTGGCAAACCCAGTTGTGCGACACCGTGCGCCGCGACATCATCAAAAAGGCCGACCTGGAAAAGTTGCTGAGCGCTAACGGCATCGCCAATGATACTACCATCATCCTTTATGGCGACAACAACAACTGGTTTGCGGCCTGGGCTTTCTGGCAGTTGAAGATTTACCGTCACAAAGACGTACGCATCATGGACGGCGGGCGTAAAAAATGGCTGATGGAGGGACGGATGCTGAGCACGGAGGCGCCGATGCCAAAGCGCGCCAAGTATGTCGCCAAGGGAGCGGACAAAAAGTTGCGCGCGTTTTTACCCGAGGTGCAAGGCGCTTATAAACTAAAAAAGACGGCACTGGTGGACGTACGTTCCGCAGACGAATTCACCGGCAAAATTCTCTCGCCTCCGGGATTGCCGGAGACCTGCCAGCGCGGCGGACACATCCCCGGCGCGAAAAACATTCCCTGGGCGCAGGCCTGCCGCGAAGACGGCTCCTTCAAAAGCTTCGATGAGCTGAAGATGCTTTACCAAAACAAGGGCGTCACCGGCAAAAAGGACATCATCGCCTATTGCCGAATCGGCGAGCGTTCCAGCCACACCTGGTTCGTACTAAAATACCTGCTGGGCTACGACAATGTCCGCAATTACGACGGATCTTGGACCGAGTGGGGGAACCTGGTGGCCGCGCCGGTCGAGACCGGAGCTTAGCCATGCCGAAGGTAGAAGATTTTCAGCAGGAAAACACCGAGATTAACGGCATTCCGCTACGCATCGTTACCTACAAAATTGGCGACCGCTTTTTTTGCCATGTAGAAAACAAGGATCCGGGCGCCACGATCGCGCGAGGGGAGGGCCCAACTCGCGAGGATGCGAAGTGGCAAGCTGTGTCGAAGGTGAATATCAGACTGCAGTAGCCTTTTTTGGCTTTTTGTCGTAGCTCTTTTTTTACGCTCGGCCCGATACCCCCTGGAAAAAGTTCCTGGCCGGTCGAAGTGATTAGACAAACTCCGGGGTTTTGCACTCCGGAGTTTGAATTTACGACCAATCGAATGAAAAAGACGATCAATTGGAAACCTCGGATGAAAAACAAATCTAGTTTCGCAAGCTGTCACCTTGCTATTGCTACCCTCCTTTTTCCAATTTATACTAACGCTCAAACCCTTTCCATCGAAGAATATCACCCGCCCTCCACGCTGGTCGTTCCCGAGCACATTGTCACTCGCGCCAAATATCCCTTCATCGACGTCCACAATCACCAGTGGCGCATGGATACCCAGAACCTCGATTCGCTGATCGCAGAGATGGACAGCCTCAATATGGCGGTGATGGTGAATCTCAGCGGCCGGGGTTACTCCAATCCCGGCAATAGCTCCATCGCCGATGAAATCGAATTGCTAAGAAAATCTTTGGAGAATATCCGGAAATCTCACCACGACAACCGGCTGATTGTTTTCACCAATATCCGCTTTGAAGGTTTTGGTGAAAAGGGCTGGGTTGAAGGCACGGTCAAACAGCTTGAGGCCGACGTGCAGATGGGCGCCAAGGGTCTGAAGATTTATAAGAATCTCGGGTTCAGCGTCAAAGATCAAAATGGGCAGCGCGTGCCGGTGGATGATCTGCGGCTCGATCCGATTTGGGAAAAATGCGGCGAGCTGGGGATCCCCGTTCTCATTCACTCCGGCGATCCGTTTCAATTCTGGCTGCCCAAAGACAAAAATAACGAGCGCTGGCTGGAATTGAAAGAGCATCCCGAACGCTATCGCGATCCGGCAGTCTATCCGCCATGGGAGCAGATCATGAGCGAGCAGCACAACGTTTTTCGAAAACATCCCAAAACGATTTTCATTAGCGCTCACCTCAGCTGGATGGGCTACGATCTCGAACACCTCGGCAAGCTGTTGGACGAAATTCCAAACATGTACACGGAGATCGGCGCGGTGCTGGCCGAACTGGGACGCCAGCCGCGCTTCGCCCGCGAGTGGTTTATCAAATATCAGGACCGCGTTCTGTTTGGCAAGGACCTGTGGTATCCCAAGGAGTATCATGTCTATTTTCGCACACTCGAAAGGGCCGACGAGTATTTTGACTACTATCGCCGCCGCCACGCCTTTTGGAAGATCTACGGCCTCGATTTGCCGGATGAGGTTTTGAAAAAGCTGTATTACCGCAATGCTTTGAAAATTCTTCCGGGCGTTGACGCCTCGATGTTTCCCCAATAACTTGACTCCGGCTCACCAATCATTCCATTGCAATCGGTGCAACACAAAGAAACGGATTCCGCAAAACTGGGTGTGTTCACCGCCACCTGTTTCGTCATCGCCAACATGATCGGCACCGGCGTGTTCACCAGTTTGGGATTTCAAGCGGCGGTAATCCCGTCGGTTTTTCCGCTGCTGCTGCTGTGGGTGGTCGGCGGTATCATCGCCCTGTGCGGGGCGTTTGCCTACGCCGAACTGGGCGCGGCGCTGCCTCGCTCTGGCGGCGAGTATCACCTGCTGTCGCGGATCTATCATCCCGTGTTGGGATTTCTATCGGGTTGGGTGTCGCTGACAGTGGGTTTTGCCGCACCGACCGCGCTGGCCGCCATGGCGCTGGTGAGCTACTTGAGCGCCGCGGTTGACGGTCTTCCCGAGCGCCATCTCGCCGCGGCGATCGTAGCGCTCTTCACGATCGTTCATGGTGTTAGCATTCGCGTTGGCAGTCGCGCGCACAATTTTTTCACATCACTAAAAGTGACACTCATTTTGGTCTTCATCGCCGCCGTTTTTTGGATCGCGCCGGCCGAATCTCTAAGCCTTATTCCGCGCGCTGGCGACGCGCGGCTTATTGTCAGCCCCGCATTTGCCGTGTCGCTGGTTTTTGTATCTTTTGCGTACTCCGGCTGGAACGCCGCCATCTATGTGGTCGGTGAGATTCGCGAGCCGCAGAAAAATCTTCCCTGCGCGTTGTTCGCCGGCACGCTGCTGGTCACCCTGCTTTACGTCTTGCTTAATTTTGTTTTTATCTACACCACGCCGCTGGTTGAGCTAGCGGGAAAAATCGAGATCGCTTACCTGTCTGGCCGCCGCGTTTTTGGACCCGCGGGCGGGAAAATTATGGCGCTGATCCTGGCGTTTCTGCTGCTGTCCACGGTCAGTGGGCACGTGTTCGTTGGCCCGCGCATCACTCAGGTGATGGGCGAGGATTATCCCACGCTGCGGCTTTTGAAAACTAAAAGTCGGCGCGGCATTCCGCTCAATGCGATGATCTTTCAGCTGGCGATTGTGCTGCTAATGATTTACACCTCGACCTTTGAGCAGGTGATGATCTACGCCGGCTTCGTTTTGAATTTGATCACTTGCCTCGCCGTCGCCGGCGTGTTTGTGTTGCGCTTCCGCCAACCCGAACTGCCGCGCCCATATCGCACGTGGGGCTATCCCTTCACGCCGATCATTTTTCTTTTGGTAAATGCTTGGACGCTGGTCTACGTGTTGATGGAGCGTCCACGGGAATCATTGAGCGGCTTGGGGATCGTGCTGCTGGGCGTCGGTGTTTATTTTATCAGCGCATCGTTGGCGCGGCGAACCCGCTCACGAATAAACCAGTGATGGAGTGATGGAGTTTTGGAGTAATGGATTGCTGGATCAATGTATGGTTCGATTGCTCAAACAATCCATTTTAGAAATAAAGGAGAGTTCTGTAATGAAAAGAGTGTCTGTTTTCCTGATAGCCGTCTGGCTGAGCTTGGTGTCTGCATGTCAATCTCCACAAACGCCGTCGGCATTGGTCATTCAAACCGACTTTGGGGTGAAGGATGGCGCGGTGGCCGCCATGAAAGGCGTGGCGAGCGGCGTGTCGCCGCAGCTGCATATTTTCGATCTTACTCATGAAATTCCAGCTTACAACATCTGGGAAGCGGCGTATCGTTTGCACCAGACGGCGGCGTACTGGCCGCCGGGAACGGTGTTCGTCTCGGTGGTCGATCCCGGTGTTGGTACGGAGCGGAAATCAGTGGTCTTGAAAACAAAATCCGGGCATTATTTTGTCACGCCAGACAACGGTACGCTCACTCTGGTTTCTGAAAATTTAGGAATTGCGGCGGTGCGGGAAATCGACGAGGCGGTGAACCGGCGCGCCAACTCCGAGTTGAATTACACTTTTCACGGCCGCGATGTTTATGCTTACACCGGCGCGCGGCTGGCGGCCGGCATCATCACTTTTGAACAAGTTGGATCGGAACTGCCGCCGCAAGTGGTGAGTATTCCCTATCAGAAACCGAAATTCGAAAACGGCGCGGTGTATGGCACCATTCCGGTCCTCGATCCCCAGTACGGCAACATCTGGACAAATATCGATCGCGAGATCTTTGATCGACTCGGTGTTCAAAAGGGCGAAGAAGTTTTAGTGAAAATCACCCGAGGGGAACAGCCAGTCTTTGAAGGGAGGATGCCGTTTGTGAACACCTTCGGCGATGTTCCGGAGGGAAAAACGCTGCTCTACGTAAACAGCCTGAACACGGTCTCGTTTGCTATTAATATGGGGAGTTTTGCGGAGGTGTATGGGGTTGAGGCGGGGCCGGAATGGAGGGTGCGAATTTTGAAATAGGCAAATCACTTCGCTAACGCTTGAGCGAAGGGTTAGATTTCACCTTCGCCACGGTCTCTGTAATCTTCTAGTTCCGATATACACTGTTCAACCATAGATTGTTTGATGCCAGCGTAGAGCATCGGCCACATTGTTCCGCCTTCGCTCCGATCACCAACCCGAAGGGCGACCCAAGACTCGCAGTACCTTTTCCAATTTGCATGAACCTCTCTGAACGATGCGTTCCATTCGGAGTCAGGGTTCTGTGTGAGTGCAGTAACGACGGCT
>DASWHH010000316.1:0-3091 GCA_036398295.1 bacterium | reverse complement strand
GCTAGAAATCCGGTCGGAAAATGGCCTGTCATTCCGGCCTTGTGCCGGAATCCCCTGCTTCTGTGCGGGAACCCGGGAGATTCCTGCATACGCAGGAATGACATGCTAATCTTTTTGGATTTTCCGACCGGATTTCTAGGTACTGCTCGGTCCCCGATTCGCGGTAGCCATCTCAGCCACGAACCGCGGGATCGCCTTCTCCATGGAACTGCGGTAGACTTTTGCGAACAGTCGGCCCAGGATGCTCACCCCCAATCCCTCCGCGTCAACGATCCACGTTAGCCTGGAAGCGTTTGGACCCTCGGCGTCGAAGCGATGGTCGTAGTGCACGGTGAGCCACAGGAATGGACCCACCCACTTCCAGTTAGAATAAGGATTGAATTCGACAACCCGAAACTCCGAACGGATCCCGTTGCGAAGATAGATTCTGCCTTTTGATGCGACGCGCAATTCCTCATCCGGCTCGAGCTCGATTTTTCGAATATGCTGTGCCCAGCCTGGCCACGCCGTGACTTGCACTAAGTGCCTCCACGCTTGTTGGACGGGAACGTCAACCACAAATTCTCGCTTAATTAGCCTCATGCCGTGTTCACCTTAGCTGTTGCTTCCGCGAAATCAGTGCGTGTCTCCCCGTGAAAATTATTGGGTAGCCTTTGCCATTTCGTACAGAGCGTTGACGGTCTTCCAATTTCTGGTGGTGGCCGGTACGCCTAATTTTCGCTCGAAAAAATTGTTTGACAATTTGGTGCGGCCGTAGCCGTTTGGGCAGAAAAGGAATATCTCGGCCTCGCCGATGGAATACTCATCGGTTTCACCGGCGGGAGTAGTCAAATCCCGCAATTTAGACCCGGATGGGCGGCTGTAGAGAAAAGTCACGTGTAGTTTGGCAGGGTCCTCATTTCTTTTGCTCGAGAATGGGTTGCTCTCAATAATCCGCCGAAAATAATCTGCGTCGCGAATAAAAACGGGCACGGTGTAGCCGAAGGTATGTTGGATATGCGCCTCGATGAGTTCAGTGAGTTTCGTGGCATCTTGTTTCTTGCTCTCGAATGTGACGTTGCCGCTCTGGACATAGGTCTGAACATTGACGAGACCCAACGACTCGTACATGCTCTTCAGCTCTGCCATGCGAATTAGTTTTTGGCCGCTGACATTGATGCCCCGGAGCATTGAAATGAACGTGTCCATTTTAAGCACCATTGAATGATTGGTGGATTCCGTGGCTGCGTTGACCGTCGAAAACAGAAGAGTCATAACAACTCAGGGTTTCAGCCACCACTGGACCAGCGTTCTGTGCGCCCAAGGATATGCTGCGGAGAGATGAGCCATGAAACCCAGAAAGAAAATTGATAACGGCTCCTTACTTAATATGTAAGCAGAAAATCATTTCTGGCAAATGGCACTGTTGTTACCGTTTCCTGGAAATATTCTCGCCCCTGGCCACTTCGGTTGACCCACCAGGTTATTCTTCCTCCTCCGGCAGAGACAAATCCAACGATTTGATTGGTGGGCACATCGCTTCCAAGTCCGGGACCATACGTAGCTGTCCCTATAATAGTTGTGTTTAGCGTATCGCCTTGCACTAATGGCTTGTCAGTTTGATACGTGATTACCAACGTCCCCAGGCAAGATAGTTGAATATCGAGATTGGTTAATTTTTGTCCAGTTTCGAAATCTAACCTCATCTCATCATATTTTTGAAACCTCCTGGTGCCGGCGCCTAAATCCGATAGGTCAAGTTCATATTCTTCTGCCTCGCCGAGTGATTGAACGTAAAGTGTCTGCTCGCCTTCATAGGAGCTCGTCAACTCAAACGCTCCGTCCGAGGCCGCTGTGGTTGAATCAGTAAACTCGGTGTAACCTGTAAAAATATCCAATGAAACGTGATGTCCGAAGACAATCGTGATACCAGTTAACGGCGTTTGATTGCATTTGGCTCTGACGATGCCGGCAGCAAATGTTTTGTTATCATTTTCATTAGTGTCCGTAACGCCACAGGAAATACCGTAAAGGCACAGAATCAAAGAAGACAGAAAGGTGCTGATGTTCTTCATTTCACACGCTCCTTATGGTCTGTCGTTAACGAGATGCTCAGTGGCTGCCGGCCTAATCGCACTTAACTATATGGCCAAAAAATAAAGTACAAAAAGCTCAAAAGCTAATCCAAAAAAGCAAAACCTTTCCGCCCCTAGTGATGCGAGTGATAGATGAAATCATTTATTGCGGATCATGATGAAGCGAACCCACTGGCATGCCACTGCTGCAGCGGCCGCAACCGCTGCTTCACCCGGTTTCACATTTAACTGCGTGATCTCGGGCGTACTGCTGCTCAATTCATGCTATGCTGTAAATGCCGATGGATGAAGCCCGGCCTGGTATCCTGCAGCAAGGGTTCGAACGACCGAAGGGGGTGTCAGCACCGTCACCTCGATGACAGCTGGCGGTCGCAGTACGCTTTCGTAGCCAAAGGGGCTCCACCGCAGCAATTTGCCTTGCAGGATCAGATAGGCGTCACAATCGCCGGGGATGGTCACGAAGCTGCCATTTGGCAAGCCGTTTATCTCGACGAGATGAGTACGCTTTTTGCCTTCCCCGGTAACGCGTTCCTGATGCAGGATACCGTCGATGAAGGGCGCAGCCGGCCGCGGCGTGTTGGTGACATCTGAGTTCGCTTGCGCCCAGGTCAGGCGAAAGAGATCGAATCGCTCGCGCTGGCATTCCGCGCACGGGCGGTGTCCGGCGGCCAACCCGGTGGCTTCATCGAGAAAGAAGAGTTCCGTGTACTGACCGGGCGTCATCACGGCGCGCTGGCGGTTTTTGAAATGAAGCAAGCAGATGATCCAACGCTTGCCCTGATACCAGCGGCGAATTTCTCCCTGGCGGTTGTGCAGGCATCCACGATTCCCCATCAATGTGCCGCGCGCCGGCGTCGACACGAGATCACTGAATGGTGTTACGCGGTTTTGTCGTGGCATGGTTTCACTGATCAAAAGTGCCTCGTCAAACCCGACAAAAGCAGATTCGCGGGAAACGTTCATCCTATATTTTGTCACTCGCAGCACATATCTTGACAAGGGCAATTTTTGATTTG
>DASWHH010000315.1:0-3079 GCA_036398295.1 bacterium | reverse complement strand
CTTCGACGCCGAGGAAGCCGGCCGTGATGCCGGGCTCCTTTTCCCGCCGCGCCACATAATCCCGCAAATCCGTTTTCGACGTGATGACCGTGAATTCTCCGTGTGAGGCCGCTGCCAGGGCGAACACCTTTTGCGCCTGATACAACGCCCTTGCATTGAGGCTGAACCAGGTGCGCACGGGCCAGCGCTGGGCCATAGCCAGCAGCGTGATCATGTCGCTGTCATCATCATTGCGCTCAAAATTCAGACCAAAGGGCGTTTTCGAAACAATGGTGAAGGCCTGCAGCGCCACGTTGCCGCCGATGAGCCGGGGAATATCCACGTGACCGCGGCTGCCGCGCTGCAACAGATCACGGTTCCACAGCAAAGCATCGGCGTGCAGATCGGCGATCCACAAAGAAGAATGCAGTTGTTGGACGTGCTCGGATGTGCTGTGAGCCGCCGCCGCCGTGACGCGATTCATTAACCGCTCCGCCAGCGGCGGCAGGATGAGGAAAAAGATGCAAAGCAACAGTATGAGAATGATACCCAAAAGAATGAGGATTTTCTTCATGCCGATCAAAATTAGGGATTTGGCTAAATGTTACGGCTGGATGCCATTCGGTCAAGCCCAGCTCATCGGCCAGGGCTCGGTACTCCCTCGGTACTCTTCTGTCACGAGGAAGGCATCGAGCTCCTCAATATATCTAAAAATCCGAACTCCAGACATTGGACTTCTGTCGTTTCACTTCGACGAGTTCAGCTTCAATTCTTCAACTTTAAGAAACGCCTCTTCACCGCGCTGCTTCTGGCCGCTGTTGATACAGGCAACGCCGAGGTTGCGCCAGATGTGAGGTTGATCCGGGTGGATTTCGAGGGCCTTTTCAAGATACGGAACAGCTTTCTTATAATTGGCGATGGCGTCCTGTTTGAGCTGCTGAACTTCCGTGGGTGTGGAGGAGCCATTGTTTGCGGTTTGCAGCTGCTTACGGAGGGTTTCAGCCATGCTGAGGTAAGCATTGCCAATGTTGACGGTGGCTTCGAAATCGTTGGGTTGCAGCTCCAGCACGCGCTCAAAAAGCTGGATCGCCTGCTGGTAATTTTCGGCTTTGTAATGATGCTCGCCAAACAGGAAGACGAGATCGACGTCGAGAGAGTTAGCCGCGATGGCCACTTCAAAGGCGCGCGCAGCAGCCTCTTGCTCGCCGAGGGCATCGTACGACAACGCCAGGTTGGCCAGTGCGTCCCGGTGGCCGGGCTCGATATCAAGAATTTTTTTTAATATGCTCACCGCGTCATGGTATTTTTCCTCGCTGTAGTAAATATTTGCCAGCGAAGACAACAAGTTGACATCGGTGGGATTGTTTTCCAAAAGCTTGGTGTAAATGACGCGGGCTTTGTTCGCGTCTCCGGTCAACAGGTAAGCCGCAGCGAGCTTTTTATGGGCCTCGTGTTTGCTGTGATCTATGATGGCTGCGAGCAGCAAATGATTTTGGGCCGTAGCGTAGTCTTTTTTGTCCAGCGCGATAATCGCCGCGTTGTATTTGTCAACCCAGTGACGCTCTCTTTCCGCGGATATTTGCGGCAGAAATTTGTTGGAGATCTTCAGCGAGATGTCGAACTCTGTCACCATTTCCTTGTAGCGCTTTTTGTAGCCACAGGCCTGGCCGAGGAGAAAATGTGCTTCGGCGTTATTGGGATCGGACTTGACCGCTTGCTCCAGTTGTGCGATGGCGCGATCCCAATCATTGTTGCGAATGTAGATTTTGGCCGAGGTCACTTCTTTCGGTTGACAACCAACGGTGCATAATGAAAAGGCGAGCGTCAATGAAAGGGCAAAGGTGTGATTGGACATTCTGTCCCTGAACGATTTCATCTCATTCCTGCGTGTTTTTTAAGATTAATGTCAAACGGTGGTTCGATGACGCCGTGTTCGGTGATGATGGCGGTAATCAATTGGTGGGGCGTGAGGTCGAACGCGGGACTATAGACTTTGGTGTTCGGCGGCGCCGTGCGTTTGCCAAAACCCTCGGTGACCTCCTCCGGCGCGCGCTCTTCGATAGGGATTTGCGATCCATTTTTGATGTTGAAATCGATGGTGGAATAAGGCGCCGCTACATAAAACGGGATGCCGTGCTTTTCCGCCAGCACGGCCACACCATAGGTGCCGATTTTGTTGGCGGTGTCGCCGTTGGCGGCGATGCGATCGGCGCCGACGATGGCGCAGTCCACTTTTCTCTGCTGCATGACGAAGGCCGCGGTGTTGTCGGTAATAAGGGTCACGTCGATGCCTTCGTTCATCAATTCCCAGACGTTGAGGCGCGCCCCCTGCAACAACGGCCGCGTTTCATCGGCAAACACACAGACTTTCTTGCCCTGGGCCTTGGCGGTGAAAACCACTCCCAGGGCGGTGCCATAATCGGCGGTGGCGAGGGCGCCGGTGTTGCAGTGCGTCAATATCCGGAACCCATCTCGAATGAGCTGGGCGCCGTGCTCTGCCAGCTTGCGGCAAGTCTGGCGATCTTCTTCCCAGATGGTCAGCGCTTCCTGCAGCAACCGCTTTTTGATATCTGGAACGGACAGGTTGTGGTTCTCCTCGGCCACGCGTTTCATGCGTTGAACGGCCCACGATAAGTTCACCGCCGTGGGTCGGGTTGTGGAGAGGTAATCGGCGGTCTGCTGCAACAGTTTGAAAAAAGCGGCCTGGTCTTCTCCCTGAAAATTCTGTACGCCTAAAATCACGCCAAACGCGCCCGCGATGCCAATGGCAGGTGCACCTCGCACCCGCAGTTTTTTGATGGCCTCGGCCAAAACTTCGACGTCGCTAATGTCGAGATAAACCAGCTCCAGCGGCAACCGGGTCTGGTCGATCATCTGCACTTTCCCATTGACCCATTGTATCGTGGTAACCGGCATAGTCTCTATTTTGGTATTTTACGAATTCAGACGGACGACTATTGTGTGAAAGTCTGGAAGAAAAAATCTATAGGTCACAAGTAAGATATATCAGTTAGATTTGGCGTCACGAATGTTATCATAAACTTTCAGCTTTTTGTAGTCCTTGCCGATTAGAACGGTTACCATGAGCTTCAGCGATTCA
>DASWHH010000314.1:0-11609 GCA_036398295.1 bacterium | reverse complement strand
AGATCCATCAGCGTCTGCAGATAATTTGCACTCACTGGCAGATCGTGGTCATCCAGCAGGTTGGCATTGGCGCGAACCTTTGCCCGCCGCTTCAGCGCTCGAACAGAGATGTTTTCTTTTGCGGTATTCATCATTGCGGCTTTTTTTGACAAACTGCCAATTTGTTTGTCTTTGAAGAACACCCAATATTTCTGCGGCTGTTCTTCGCAAAGCGAGAATTCGGTGAAGCCAAGAACTAAAATCGCGACACAGCTATAGACAAGTTTGCTCAATGTTCTACCCTCATTATCGTCAGATAATCGCAGTTAATAAGTTTGAAATAGGATCGCAACCGAGAACGAGGGCCGGAGACCGGAAACCGATTTTATTGAATACACTGCTGTGGGTTTCGATTTTCCGTCTCCCGCCTCCCGCCTCCGCTCTCCGTCTTCATCGTCGCCTGATCGCCAGCAAAGTCAGGTCGTCCGCCTGCTTGGCGCTGCCGATGAATTTTTTGACATCGGCGGTGATGCGGTTGATAATGGTTTCCAGTTTCAGCCTCTTTGATTTCTTTTCGATGAACAAATTGTGCAGCAACTTCAATAAGCGTTTGCGGCCGTAGATCTTTTTCTTCAGGTTCTGGCATTCGATGATGCCGTCGGTGTAGAGCAGCAGCAAGTCACCGCGCTCAAATTTACTGCTGTGTTCATACTCAGATTGACTTTCGAGGATACCCAGTGCCGGCGTGGTGCCGCTTAATTCTTTAATGATGCCGTTCTTGTCGATGTGAATCGGCGGCGGATGGCCGGCGTTGATATACTTAATTACCCCGGCGGCGGTGTCCACTATTCCAAAAAATAAGGTCAAAAAAATCGACTCGGCGGTGCTGCGAATCAGCAGCCGGTTCAGGTTGCGGATGATCTGCTCCGGCGCGACCGTGTACTCCAGCTGACTGCGGATGGCAGCTAAAACCGTTGACGACAGCAGCGCTGCCGGAATGCCCTTGCCGCAGATATCGCCGATGGCCAACCCGAAGCGGGCCGGCTCCGAGTGGATGGGAATAAAGTCAAAATAGTCGCCGCTCACCGCCTCACAGGGGTGGATGTAACTGGCGATATCAAACTTCTTGCTATCGGGGTTGACAATCGGCAGCAGGCGTTCCTGGATTTGCCGCGCCAGCGTCAGCTCTTCCTGGATTTTTCTTTTGGCAAGGGTTTCGTCATAGAGCATGTCGTTTTCTACTGCAAACACGATTTGCTGCACGATGCTGGCGAGCAAATCCATTTTGCTCGAGGAGAGATTTTTTCGCTTGCGATTCTGGGTCAGGTAAAACGCCCCCAGCACGCCGTCGACCCCAAGTTCATCCTTTTTCAGCTTTTCTACCTTGGTCGAGATGAGTGGAATGGCCATTTTCGACCAGCTCGGTCCCTCCGGGATGGGTCGGCCATACTCTTTGTACACGATTTTGGGCTGCTTATTACGCATCGATTCGTTGATGATGTTCCGGTCAATTTGGCTGAGCCGGTTTTCGAAAATGGTTTGTCCTTGCGGTTTTTTGCCGACTTTGAATCTTAACGTGCTGGCTGAATCGAACTGGAGAACCAAAGCCTGGTCGGCGTGGACCAATGACAGGGACAGCTCGATCATGGTGAGCAGGACGTCGTTGGTGGTGACTTTCGTTTGCTTGCCGGAAAATTTAAAAAACTCCCGCAGCACCCACTCCTCTGTGGCCTCGCCCTGCCGGGGAATTCGCGAGCTGTTTTTTTCGTCATAAAAATGCATGACCACGTTGCCTAATTGAATGCAGTCGAGGTCGTGTAACTTGCGGATGTGAAAATGTTCGTTGTTCAGTAGCGAGCCGTTTTTGCTCTTTTTGTCGCAGATGAGAAACGCCCCGTCCTGAAAGTCGATTTCCGCGTGATTGCGTGAAACCGAGGCGTCCTTCAGGGCGATTTGATTTTCCGGGTCGCGGCCGAGGGTGTATTTCTGCGGAAACAAAAAGTAGGTTTCATCCTGGCCGTTGTCGTAGGTAACGCGCAGCTTCGCCACGTATAATTTTTCGTGGCATTTTTCACAGGTGAGGCTTTCAGGAGGATTGCTAAAGTCGCAACGTTCACACTTCATTTCTTAGTAGTTCCCCCTGCACACTTTCCAGGTCGATGATTAAATCCAGCGCGGTGGTGTAGCGTGCTTCCGGATCTTTCGACAGCGCTCGTGCAACGATTTCATCGAACGCCAGTGGCAGGTCTTCGCGAATGGTGGAAGGCGCCTTGGGCTGCTGGTTGACGATCTTGTATACGACGCTCGGGATCGTCTCTCCAGCGAAGGGATGAGATCCGGCTAACATTTCGTAGAGAATTACCCCCACGGAAAACAAATCGGAGCGGCCGTCCAATTTGCGGCCTTCGATTTGTTCCGGTGACATGTAGTACGGCGTGCCGATGATGCTGCCGGTCTGTGTCAACGTGCCGAAATGCGGCAGCTTGGCGATTCCGAAGTCTGCCACCTTCACATGATTGTTCTGGGTTAAGATGATGTTCGAGGGTTTGATGTCGCGATGGACAATCCCCAGCTGATGCGCGTAATCGAGCGCGCTGCAAATCTGGCTGATGATGTTGATGGTGCGCGGCAGGTCGAAGCGGATTTCCCTTTCCAGCAGCAGTTTTAGATCCTTGCCCTGCAAATATTCCATGACGATGTAGGAGAAATCCCGGTCTTCGTCCACGTCGTAGATAATCACAATGTTGGGATGATTCAACCGTCCGGCAGCGCGCGCTTCCCGGAACAGACGATCTTTGAGCGTCGCCACCTCGTGAACGCTGTTGATGCTATCGAACATCACCTGCTTGATCACCACCGTGCGATCCAGTTTTGGATCCCATGCCTTGTAGATCAGCCCCATGGTGCCGCGCCCGATTTCCTTTTCGAGAATGTAGCGGCCAATGCGCTTAATCCTTTTTATGCCGCCCAAAATGGTTTGCGTCTCTTCTAAGGGCAAGGCTTCCCGCATTTTTATCGAAGAAATCTTCTTACGGCGTTTATCGACTACGTTGGTCGTGTCAACCGGATCGAACTTCACCGGGGTGATGGACGCCACGCGATCCTTAAAAAAATCGATGGTTTTGTCGGAGGGAGTATAGTGGCGGGAACGCCTCGCAGAACCGGATTTTTGAAAATTTTGCATTCGCGAAAAAAACGCGGCCCAGGTTGGTTTCGCGAATTTCATCAACACCAGTCCGAGCAGCAATAAGCCGCTCAAGCCAGCGGCGATCCAATGCATGGGAGTGAAGGGTTTGGATGGAGTTTTGCTCTCCTTGGGAATGTCGGAAATTGTTTCCAGGCTGTCGTTGTTGGTCTTCACGGCGCCTGAGCTTAGCCGCCCGAGATGGTTCGTCGCGACGGTATCGATTCCATTCGCCACGCTGGCGCTAAGCGAATCGGCGACGACGGCATTTTTTGATGGTTCTTTGTCCACTACAGGTGGCCTCTGAGTTTTTGCAGGCGGTGTTTTTTTCGGAGTGGTTTTTGCGGACTGCGACTCGAGTTTAGCCGGACGCGGCTTTGAAGGCACCCTTTCTTTTCCAGTCACCGCCACGGCCTTAGCCAGTGAGTCGCGCTGGAAGGAGAGGATGGCCTGCAGCTCGGCCATCTTCAATGTGACGTCTTTGTACCCGGGATCGATCTTTTGCAGAATTTGCAGGGCTTCATCGTGATTGCCGATCGCCACAGCCGCGTCGGCAGCTAAGTAATCGGTCTCCCAGGTGGCTTCTTGCAGCTTCTGAACCAGTTTTTCATCGCCGGGATAGATGATGTTGGCACGCTTGAGCGCCGAGATGGCTTCTTCGTTGCGTCCCAGGCTTTGGAGTTTTTCATAAGCGCTTATCCAAACCTGTGGTGTGGCGCGTTTCAAGGCAATCTTCAAGTGAACCTGCGCGTCCTTCAAGTCCGGATCGAGGTTGATGGCCCGCTCATACGCTAAAATTGCCTGGGGATAATCCTCAATGCGGAAATAGATGTCGCCCAACTTGGTCCAGACGTCTTCCTGATTCGGATTCAAACGAATCGATTTGTTGAAGGCGCGGACGGCGGATTCCCAATTTTGCAGGTTGAATTGGATCAGCCCGAGCGCGGTGTGCGCGGGCGCGAAGCTATCGTCCAATTGCGTGGCTTCCAGGGCAAAAGCCAGCGCCGACTCGGGCTGGCCGTTTTCGTCTAATGCCCTGGCTTTGAACGTATAGGCATTGCGAAGATAGGGCTTGCTTTCTTTGTAGTCGCTGCCGTTTAGTTCGATGGAACGTGACAGATGTTTGATGGCCTGGTCATACTGCGCCTTCTGAAAATATGTCACACCGAGCAGATAGACTGCCTCGAGATAATCGGGCTGCAGCCCTACCGCTCTTTCGAAGAACTTGATCTTCTCACCGAGATCATTGCTCTGTACGCCATTCTCATAGTTGGATCTTGCCTCGGGGTTGACGTCCTGCGCCCACGAAGCCGAGTGCATGGCCAATGCCAGCCACAGAATGACCCTCAAAAACCTGTCAATTCGATTTTGCCCCATTGGATGTTAAAGAAGGTTTTTGAAACGTAAGTACAGAAGATGCCTTTGGGATGCGGATCTTGAGCTGTGAGGCGTGCCGGATGCAAGTCTAAGGCTTTGGCTCAAAAGGTAACCACACTCTGACAATGTCTGCTCATGTTAGTATCATACATAGAAGGTGATGCTGAGGTGAATAGACTCGGCATCACCAACAGAAAGTGTGCTAAAGATACTACAATCACGAAATTTAGTCAAGCTCATTTCTGCATTATGGCGGTTATTTCGAAAATTAAATTTTACTTGATAATTTTCGTACTGATGCTTATTTTGAACTGTCTTAATTTTGTACTCAAAAACTATAGAAGGAGCCCAATTATGATGTACGATCCATACATGGTCCAGCCCATGCGGGAAGAGCTTACTCGAATTGGTTTCAAGGAGCTGCGGACGGCCACGGAAGTGGACGAAACCCTGCGTTCCGCCAAAGGCACCACGCTGGTGGTGGTGAACTCCGTTTGCGGGTGCGCGGCGGGCATGGCGCGACCCGGAGTGGCGCTGGCGCTCACTCAAGATACGGTACCGGAGAATCTGGTGACCGTGTTTGCCGGACAGGATGCGGAGGCCACAGCCCAGGCGCGCGGCTATATGCAAGGCTTTCCACCGTCCTCGCCGTCCATGGCCCTCTTTAAAGACGGGGAGCTGGTGTTTATGCTGCAACGTTACCAGATCGAGGGTCACACCGCCGAGCAGGTTGGGATGCTACTGACAGGGGCGTTTGAGAAATTTTGCAATTCAAAGGCTACGGTGTAACTCAATCCGATGCGTCGGGATTGGCGTCAACTTAAGCGGATTTCGATGTTTTTAGAACAAATTTTTGTCCAGGGAAATACCGAATTCTCCTCCTTGGAGGGGTTAGCTGTGGGTTTATTCGTGGCTATTTCGTCAAAACAATGATAAACCCACACCTAAATCCCCTCCCCAAAAGAGGGGCTTCCTAACCCCGAAGGTCGGGTTAAGTTGACGCGTTTTCGAGGTGCCGGGATTGAGATCGCAAACCAGAGGTTTGCGTTATATTGGAATAAGGAAACCCAACCGGTTTCCTTAATTTTTTTTGAGAGCGTTCGTAACGCCAGGGGACCCCATGAAAATTCAGCCCTTTCGTGTTCAAATCTCTCCGAACGTCACCGATGACCTGCGTCAGCGACTCACCCGTACCCGCTGGCCCGATGCCATTCCCGACAGTGGCTGGGAGTACGGCGCCGATCTCGATTACATGAAAGAACTGGTGAATTACTGGCTCACGAAATTCGATTGGCACCAGCAGGAGGCCGCGCTGAATCGATTTCACCACTTTCGCGCCCTGGTAGACGGTTTGGGAATCCATTTCATCCACGAAAAAGGCAACGGACCGAAGCCACTGCCAATTGTGATAACCCACGGCTGGCCGGGATCATTCGCTGAGATGCTGAAAATCATTCCGCTGCTCACCGATCCCGCAGCCCACGGCGGCGACCCGGCGGACGCCTTCGATGTGGTCGTACCTTCCATGCCGGGTTACGGCTTTTCTGACCGGCCATCACAGCGAGGAATGAACGTGTTTCGCTTCGCAGAACTGTGGGTGAAGTTGATGATGGGTCTCGGTTACTCCCGCTTTGGCGCGCAGGGCGGCGACTTCGGCGCCGGCGTGTCCACGGCCCTGGGACTGTACCACGCCGACCATGTCATCGGATTGCATTTGAATTACATCCCCGGTTCGTATCGGCCATTCATCGAAAACGGCACGGACGAGCTTTTCGAAGTTGAAAAGCAGTTCCTAAAAGATGATGAAAAATGGTGGGACGAAGAGGGCGGCTACTGCCACCTGCAACTCACTCACCCGCAGTCGGTTTCATTCGCATTCAATGATTCGCCGGCGGGATTGGCCGCGTGGATTGTGGAAAAATTCCGCGCCTGGGGCGACTGCGGCGGCGATGTCGAGCGTCGCTTCAGCAAAGACGAGCTGCTCACGAATGTCATGATCTACTGGGCGACGGAGACGATTTCATCTGCCAATCGGCTCTATTTTGAGGCGCGGCTGCGCCCGATGCATTTTGAAAAAGGCCAGCGCGTCACCGTGCCCTGTGGTATCGCCCATTTTCCGAAAGAAGCGCCGTTTCCACCGCGCCAGTGGATCGAACGTGGCTACAATATCCAACGCTGGAACGACCTGCCCGGCGGCGGCCATTTCGCAGCGCTGGAAGAACCGGGATTGCTGGTCGAAGACATCCGCGCGTTTTTTCGAAATTTACGGTAGTGTGAAACCTCAGCTATCTAACTTTGCCGATGCCTGACTCGGAAACGATAGTCGTTGAAGATCTGTTCTTCACTTACGCCAAGGCCGCACAGCCTGCGATCCGGGGATTGGACTTTTCGATTCGCGCTGGCGAAATTTTCGGATTCCTCGGCCCCAGCGGCGCCGGCAAATCCACCACTCAGAAAATCATCATTGGTCTCCTCAAAGGTTACCGTGGCAGAATCTCGGTTTTCGGGAAAGATTTATCGCGCTGGCGATCGGATTATTACGAACGTATTGGCGTGTCATTTGAAATGCCCAATCATTTTCTTAAACTCACTGCCCTCGAAAACCTGACCTATTTTAGCTCGTTGTACTCCCGTCCAACACAGTCGCCACATGCAGTGCTGGAAATGGTGGGACTGGCGGACGATGCCAGACTGCTGGTTTCACAATTTTCAAAGGGGATGAAAACCAGACTGACGGTAGCGCGTTCGCTTTTGCATAATCCGGAATTATTGTTTTGGGACGAGCCCACCGCCGGCCTCGATCCGGTCAACTCGCGCCGTATCAGGGAATTGGCCAAATCCCAGAAGCTCGCCGGAAATACCATTTTTCTGACCACCCACGACATGAGTGTGTCCGACGAGCTTTGCGATCGCGTGGCATTTATCGTTGATGGCGAAATCAAGCTCAGCGATTCGCCCCATGAATTGAAAATTCGTTATGGCAAGCCGACGGTGCGGGTCGAGTACCAGGCCAACGGCAGATCTCAGCACAAGGATTTTCCAATGAGCGGCCTGGGTGAGAATGGTGAGTTTCAGAAACTGCTGCGTTCAAATGACCTCCGCACTATTCATTCGCTGGAAGCAACTCTCGAAGACATCTTCGTTCAGGTAACCGGACGGAGTTTGAAATGACGCGCTTGCTGGCGACCGTGCGCTGCGATATGCGTCTGCAATTTCGTAACGGATTTTATTATGCCGCCGCTTTCGTCGCCGTTGTCGTTGTTTTTCTCCTGCGTTGGCTGCCGAATTCTAATTTTAGCTCCTGGCTGCCGGCGCTGGTGTTTTCCAACTTGCTGGTGAATAATTTCTATTTCATGGGGGGTCTGGTGTTGCTGGAGAAGGAGCAAGGCACGTTGGAAGCGCAAATCGTCACGCCGCTGCGAGTCGGCGAATACCTGGCCTCGAAAATAATAACCTTGAGTGCGTTATCTCTGGTTGAAAATTTTCTAATCGTTGTTTCATCGGTGGGCTTTGCCTTCCAACTCCTGCCATTTGTCTTCGGAATCGCGGCTACCTCGGTTCATTATGCCCTCTGCGGTTTTATCGTCGTGGTTCGCTATGATTCCATTAATGAATACCTTTTGCCATCGGTGGTTTACACCTCCCTACTTCAGCTTCCGCTGTTGCACTATTTCAGTCTGTGGTCAACCCCGGCCTTTTACTTACATCCTTTGCAGGCACCCCTGATTCTTTTAAAGGCGGCGTTTATTCCCCTGTCGGGTTGGGCGTTGGTTTATGGCTGGCTGTACTCGGCAGTGTGGGGCGTCATACTTTATGGTTTTTGCGGTTCGGTCTTTTACCGTTTTGTCATCGCCAAGGCGGGAGTGCGCTGAAATGAACGTCATGCGGGCGCTGCGGGCATTGGGTCCCATCGATGCCAAGAGCGTTCGCCGGGATTCGTTTCTCCGCTGGATGCTCCTCTATCCCATCGCCCTCGCGCTTTTAATTCGCTGGGGTCTCCCGGTTTTGACAGAGTTCCTGCGGCAACGGTATGATTTTGAGTTGATCCCGTACTACACTTTGATCATGAGTTTTTGCGTCGAGTTGGTGCCGATGTTCATTGGCATGGTGATCGGTTTTCTGCTGCTGGATCAGCGCGACGATCACACCCTCAGCGCGTTGCAGGTCACTCCGCTTTCCCTGCCCGGTTATTTGGCGTACCGGATCGCCCTGCCCATGTCGTCAGGTTTGATGACGACCATGCTCTTTTTCCCCCTCGCCGGCTGGCATGATCTGAGCTTGCTGATGTTATTTTTTGTGGCGCTGGGAGCCGTGCCGTTGGCGCCCATTTTTGCTCTGTTTTTGGCGACGTTTTCTGAAAACAAGGTTCAAGGGTTTGCGCTGACCAAAGCATTGGGGGTAGTGCTCTGGCCGCCGATCGTCGCGTACTTTCTACCAGGTTACTGGCAGTGGCTAATCGGGGTTATCCCGACCTTCTGGCCGGTGAAGGCGTTTTGGATGGTTCACAACGGATCGGCCTACTGGTGGGTCGTACTGTTGATTGGATTCGCCTACCAGATTTGTTTGCTGGGGCTGTTGCTTCGCCGTTTTGAAAATGTGATGCGTCGATAGTCTTTGTGGGGTGCTCCGAATTGCAATTTGGGGTATCGTGAAATTCGTGGTTAGGCCACAAGAGATTGAACGCAAATTCGGAAATTCACCACCGACGTTTCACGTTTGCCATTTGCCATTTCACGTCTCACGTTTCACGTCTGTCGTCTCACGGCCAACACAGCTTTTCCAAAAACCGAAAACCAAAATTCCAAACGCTACCAGTGCGGCAAGTGGGGCCATGCTGCCCGCCCACTCGTAGCCGATGCCGCTCGGCGCGCTGCCTTGAATCACCGCCACCGCGGCGACTCCCACGCCCAATAGTCCCTCGCCACCTACCAAACCGGAGCCGAACAACACCCCCTGTTCCCGTCGATCCGATGCCTCGACGGCTGACGGCGCGTTTCGTTCCAAATACATTCTCAACAAACCGCCCAGAAAGAGCGGCACCATTGTGCTGAGGGGTAGATAAACCCCGACAGCAAACGGCAGGCTGGGAATGCGCAACAGCTCGGAAGTGAGGGCGATCACCACCCCGATGCCGACCAATATCCACGGCAAGGAGTTTTGTAACACGCCTTCTATCACCAGTTTCATAAGGGTGGCTTGTGGCGCGGGCAGCTCGTTGGTGCCGAAGCCGTAAGCGCGATCCAGGAACATCACCGTTAAACACACGAAGGTCGCTGACGTCAAAACCCCGACGATTTCGCCCACCTGCTGCCGTTTGGGCGTGGCGCCGAGGAGGAAGCCTGTTTTCAGATCTTGCGAGGTATCGCCGGCGATGGAAGCCGACACCGCCACCACACAACCGATGGTCAGCGCCGCCACTTTTCCGACATCGTCGGTCCAGCCCATGAGCCAAAAGACAGTGGATGTCCCCAGCAGGGAGGCGATGGTCATGCCGCTGGTGGGATTCGACGTGACCCCCACCAGTCCCACGATACGCGACGATACCGTGACAAAAAAGAACGCGAAGATCACCACCAACACCGAGGCTACCACTCGAATCAGAAAGGTGTCGAGATTGCCGAATACGTGGGGCACCGCCGCCATGCCGACGGTGACCACAGCCGCTCCCACGACGACCACCAGCAGGCTTAGATCCTGACCCGTGCGCGGCTCGGTTGCACCGCCTTGACCCAGACGGCTCTTCAATTGCTGAATTCCCACCCGGAAACTCTCGAGCATGGTTGGGATGCTGCGGATGAGCGTAATCAACCCGCCGGTGGCCACCGCGCCGGCGCCGATGTAACGAACATAGCGCGACCAGATTTCACCGGCTGACATGTCGGCGATGGTCTTGACGGTTTCCGGGAACAGCGGTTCCGGTCGGCCCTCTCCCCAAATGGCGATGGCCGGGATGATGAGCAGCGAAGACAATAGTCCGCCGCCCACCATGATCGCGCCGATCCTCGGGCCAAGAATGTACCCCACCCCGAAGAGCGCCGCTGACATTTCCGCTGCCACTTCGCCTTTTTTGAGAAACGGCACCTTAAAGTTGACCTCGTCGGGAATGATTTTGAGCCAGCCGGTGAGAAATTTGAAAAACGCACCGGCGCCGAGTCCAATAAACACATTGCGCGCCTGGCCGCCGCCGGCTTCACTGGCAACCAGCACCTCGGCGCAGGCTGTGCCTTCGGGGTAGGGGAGATGGCCGTGTTCGCGTTCGATTAGAAATCTCCGCAACGGGATCATAAACAGGGTGCCCAGTATTCCGCCAAACATCGCAAGCGTGGTCATTTGCGCCAGCGACGGATGAAGTCCCCAGAGAAACAGGGCTGGCAGGGTGAAAATGACGCCGCTGGCCACCGAGCTGGACGCGGAACCGATGGTTTGTGAAATGTTAGCTTCGAGGATGGTGCCGGGCCGGCCCATAGCCTGCAAGGCTTTGAATGCGGCCACGGTCATCACCGCCACCGGAATGGAGGTAGAAATCGTTAACCCGGCGCGCAGACCGAGATAGGCGTTGGCCGCTCCGAACAGGATGCCAAAAATGATGCCCGCCACGGCGGCTTTGATGGTAAACTCGAGCGGAGCTTCTGATGCCGAAATGTACGGTTCGTAGGGTTGGCCCTCCGCGATAGCTTCGTAGGCTCGTTTGCTCAGACCTTTTTTCTGATTCATGACCGGCTCCGGAAAGTTCAGGATGAAAAAAGTGTTCGCATTTTAAGTTAATTGGTCAAAAAATGCAAGCTATTTTAGGTTATATCTATTCCCTAACCCTGGACACGCCTGAACCAAAAATAGAAGCGAAGGGCAAAGCCGCAAAGATAACGCAAGGAAAAATGCCTGTGCTCTTTTTTTTGCGATTCCTTTGAAAGGTAAATTAAGATAAACACTTTCTTTTTAAATCATTGTAACCTTGTTATGAAATCAGTTTTTTTCGACTTATATTGAACCAACGTCCAAGGACATGGAGGTACGGCTATGCGACGGAAAATATTGTTAGTGGAAGGTGAGAATGAGTTACGGCAACGTT
>DASWHH010000313.1:0-6645 GCA_036398295.1 bacterium | reverse complement strand
AAAACCAGGGGAAGAGAGCAAGGTGGTGGTGCTTACCAAAAAAATAAAGTTTTCGAAAGTTCAGATGGTCAAACAAACCGAGAAAATAAATCAGTTTATTCCAACCCGCTGGGATGGTAATCGTATTTTAAACAGGTATCTCCCGGCGCAGAGCGAGGCCTCCGAATTGTTAAGAGATTTTTCCGGATCGTTTGAATTGCGCGATGCGGCCGTGGACAAGGTCGGGGATCGCATTCTCGCGGTTCAGTGCGCCGACAACAGCCTATGGCGCTATTCCAACGATATTGTAAGCAAGAAAATCGACATGATGAAATTAAGTCTATCCGAGCCTTTAAACAGTCCCGAGGGTGTCACGGCGGATTCGCACGGGCATTTCTATGTCGCAGATTGGGGGAATCATCGGGTTTTGAAATTCAATCGAGATGGAGTTGTCACACAGGTGATCGGCGGCTTTGGCGCGAATCATCCATCCGATGTAGGTAAGCCGATAAAACTGGTCTTTCCCACCAGGCTTGTGGTCCTTGAGGATCAGGAGGGCGTCATGGTAAACGGTGAGGCTCATTTTCGGGAGCCTTACTTGTTCTTGGCCGATCACAATGGTATTCACCTTTGTAACCTGAGTGGCGAATATCTTGACAGCCTGCTTCTACCGAGCCATGCATTAGGTCCTGGTTCATTCTATGCGTTTGCTGTCGAACGGAATAGCCGCGCGGTCACATTGTTTCTGGCAAAGCGAACCGGTAACGACGAGCACAAAATGTTTGAATTCGTGGCAAATTAAAAAAAATCTTGACAATTTAGTTTGCTTTACTATTTTAGGATGTATTTGCGAATCTACCGCGACTTTGCGGCGGGGGGCCCGTATCACGGAACATGCCTGCAGGACGACAGAGCCATATTTTGATCTATTATCTGGAACCGTAACCGCAACCTCTCGTCTCCCCTCAAGCTCTCTTAGATTCGAACGAATCAAATTTTATCCCAAATTTTATCGCCTGCGGAATTAACGTAATTTCTCTATGGTTTTAAGATTATTGTAACAAATATTATTATTTTATGGCACAGCCATTTGATGACCTAATGAGAAAAAACAAAATCATGGATAAGCCACTCATTTACTTATTTGTCCTGGCGATTTTCTGGGGTTGTTCGTCCACCCCGAAAAACCAGAACGCCATCAACTCTGCAGGTCCGGCCTTAGAAGCTTCAGCAGCAGGTGAGATGGTACCCGAATACCGTCTCGGCTTTGGTGATGTCATTGAGATCAAGTTCTTCCGCAACAGCCAATTTGATGAAACGGTTGCCATCCGTCCCGACGGCAGAATTAGTCTTGCCAAGGTTGGGGAATTGCGGGTCACGGGCATGACGCCGGCTAAGCTCGATACCATTATTACCGATGCCTACCGCGAAGTTCTCCTGGACCCGGAAGTTACAGTTATGGTACGGGAGTTTGGCGGCTACCAGGTTTATGTTCTTGGAGAGGTCAACGCCGCCGGCGGGTTTTCGGTAAAACCAAATATGACCCTGCTGCAAGCCATTGCAACCGCGGGCGGGACAAAAATTTCTGCCCAATTGGCAAGTGTGATGGTCTTGCGTCGTGGCGTCAATAAAGGGGTAGACGCCATCAAAGTGAATTTAACCAAATCGGTGAAAGGTAAACACCGCGAAGATATCGTGAATAATGATATTTTGGTGCAGCCGCAGGACATCATATACGTTCCCAAAACGCTCATCAGCAATGTTTCTGATTTCATGCGACAGGTTTACGCTGGCGTTTTGCCGCCTTTAGACCTTTACCTGCGCTCCATTATCATCTATGACAGCATATAAAACATCCGGGAGTTGCTTATGTATGATGAACTGAATCATAAATCGGATTCCCTGCGTAACTTCGTATCGATGTTTTTCCGTCGCAAAAAGCTAATCAGCCTCGTTTTTGCGGTAGTCGTTGCGGTCATAACCATGGTCACGTTTTTAGCGTCCCCGGTTTTCAAATCGTCGGGCAAAATTCTGGTTGAGCGAGAAGTGGGCTCGGACAAGGCATTGTTGTTTCGACTCAATTTGCCCGTTAGCAGCGAAGGCTACGACTGGGTCAAATCGGAAATCGAGATGATGACCAGCTACCCGGTGGTGGCGCAAGTGCTGAAGGAGCTGGGTTCCGATGATCTTGGCAAAGGCATGGCGGCTACCGTTGGCGAGAACAGCCTGCAATTTGAAAAGGCGGTAAAGAAAGTCTACAAGCGCCTGACTGTGGAAAACCCTCGCAATAGCAACGTCATTGATGTCACTTATGAGTCAAAGGATCCCAAACTGGCGGCCGCGACCGTCAACCGACTCATTGAGATTTTCATGGAGCGCCGCGCTCAGATCTTCAGCGAAACAGATACTTACAAGTTCTTTGAAGAACAGATTCGAATGGCTGACGACCGGTTACGGGAATTGGAAAGTCGCATCTACGAATACAAAAAAGAAGCTGAAATCATCTCTCCAGAAAAACAGGGCGAAATTTTACTGACTAAACTGGCCGACTACGAGCGCAGCCTGACCGCGGTGCAAACCCGCCGTATCGGCAAGGAAGCAAAGCTCTCGGTAATTATTGACCAATTACAAACTGGCTCGGATGTGGACATTCCCTCTACTGACGTCAGCGATAGTCCAAGTCAGGAGAAGTACATCGCCAAACTAAAGGGAGAATTGCTGGATATGAAAATTCAGCGCGACCAGCTTCTGCAGCGCTTCCAGCCTACCTATGAGGAGGTGGTGGAACTGGGGCAGCGCATCACCGCCACGCAAGAGATCATCAAAAATGAAATCCAGCAAATTGTTGGGCAGGAGAAAAATGCCATCCGCGCGCTGCAGGCTGAGGAACAAGCTTTGAAGAATTCTATCGGCAGCATTAATGAGCAAATTCGCTCATTTGCCAAAAAGGAATACGAGTTTATGCAGCTTAGCCGCGGCATTGATGATAATCAGGAAGTCTATTCAATGCTTTTGAAGCAGCGGGAAGAGGCCCGCATCTCATTGGCGAAAATAGAACGACTGGTCAAAATCAGAACGATTAGCCCGGCAGTCGTGTCGCACGAACCGGTCAAACCGCGCAAGCGGCTGAATCTCGCACTCGGTATGGTATTGGGGCTCATGGCAGGCCTCGGTCTGGCATTTTTTGTAGATAACAACGACCACACCATTCGCAGCCCCGCGGAGTTGGAGAAGTACACCGGATTGACCCTGTTGGGGGCGGTTGACGACGTCAACAAAAAGGACGCCGACCGCAATAAACGGAGTATAGGATTCACGCGACCATCATGAGCCAACTGAACGTTTTGACGTGCATGAGTAAGCTGCGTATGGAAGGATGATTTATGAGTTTGCTCCAAAAAGTCAGCCGAGAGGTGGATTCAGAGCATACAACGCCGACGCCGTTTTATGGCTATCCACCGACTTTTTCCCAGAACATGGTATATGAGATTCAGACTATTTTGGACAATATTCGCATGGCGGACAAAGGTGGGAGTTTACATGTCATTGGCGTGGCAGCGTCTACTCCGCAGGAAGGCGCCACAACTATAGCCACTGCACTTGCCCTGTTTGCAGGGGAGAGTCGGCTGGCAGACGAGGCGCCGCAGTTCGGAAAGTCGCTCCAAGGTCGGGCGGCACGACGACTCCTCGTCGATGCCCAATTTCATCATCCCACCATTCATAGCGTTTTTGGGTTGCCGATGGCGCCAGGACTGGCTGACTTTTTGCGCCAGGAAGCGCCGCCACCATCCATTAGACACGATCTGGAGCAGCTGAGCTTAAGCGTCATTCCAGCTGGTAACGTGGAGAAAGACCTGTTCGGTCGCGTGGATAGCCATCAAATGCGCCTGCTGTTGGGGGCCGCCAGAGAAGAATTTGATACGATCTTTATCGACTTGCCGCCTGTTCTCCGTTTTCCCGAAAGTAAGTTGCTGAGTCAATTGTGTGATGGTGTGGTGTTGGTGGTTGGTTCCGGCCAATCGCGGCGGGAGGCCGTGGAAGAAGCCAGGGAAACCTTAGAAAAGGCGGAGGTCAAGGTGTTGGGGGCCGTACTCAATCGGAGAGAGTTTTTCATCCCCGCAGCCCTGTATCGACTGTTCTGAACTTCATTCTTAAGCGTGTTGCCATCGATGAACATCATTTCAGGGATTTGAACCATGGTGATGTCGAGTATTGTTGTTCACCGTCGTGCTTTCCGGAGACATGGAGGCACGAAACGTGAGCTGCTCTCGGAAGCAGAATTGTTGACCATTTTTGAAAATGAACGTGCGCGAGCCGATCGCACCGGCCACGGATTCTCGTTAACGTTGTTCAATTTTGAGGCAAGAAATAACGAAGCGCATTTGACTAAATTGGCGGAGATCCTGTCCAATCGTGTGCGTTGCATCGATGCGGTGGGACGGCTGCACGGTTGGCGCGTCGGAGTAGTGTTGCCTGACACACCAGCTGTCGGCGCCTGGAAACTTATCGCAGATGTGCGCCGGGCCGCCGCCAATGTGGTTCCGAATCCAATCTGTACGGTTTATGCCTATCCGTCCAATGAGTTGACGGAAGAAAAGGACAAGGGAGAAATTCAAGCGCGCTTGTTGACACGCGAGCAAGGCGAGACGGTGGTATCAGGCATGGCAGAACCTCATGTCAATCCGGAAAATTTATCCAGCCAAAAAAGTGAGGCGGCGCCGATCGTCACCCGACCCAGACAGCCCTTCTGGAAGCGCGGGCTGGATATTTTGGGGGCTTCAGTGGGTTTGATAGCGTTATCTTCGCTGCTGCTGGTGATTTCCGTCCTCATAAAATTGACCTCCCCTGGCCCGATTATTTTCAAGCAGCAACGGCTCGGATATGCAGGTCGATCATTTATGTGTTGGAAATTTCGTACGATGAGGTCGGATGCCGACAAGACGCCACACCGCGAATATTTAGAGAAGCTGATTACCTCGGACATGCCGATGACAAAGCTGGATTCGCAAAATGACGCGCGCATTTTTCCGTTTGGCCGCCTTCTGCGCCAGCTCTATTTGGATGAATTGCCGCAGCTTATAAACGTCCTAAAGGGAGATATGAGCCTGGTGGGGCCACGGCCGTGTCTACCCTACGAGGCGCAAAAGTATTTGCATTGGCAAAACAGCCGCTTCGATGTGCTGCCCGGCATGACCGGTCTTTGGCAGGTGAGCGGCAAAAACGATGTGACGTTCAAGGACATGATTCGGCTGGATATTAGCTACGCCCGGAATCGTTCCTTTTGGTTAGATTTGGAGATTTTGGTCAAAACCGTGCCGTGCATTCTCAAACAGATACTTGGCCACGGGAGTGCAGATGGAGAATTTTAAGCAAGCGCAGAACATCGGAATAGTTGGGTGTGGATACTGGGGGCCGAATTTAATCCGTAACTTTAGAGCTTTAAACGGCTGCCAGGTGAAGCTGGTTTGTGATCTGGACCATGATCGGCTGTTGCATATGAAGCAACTCTATCCGGAGGTGCAAACCACCACCAGTGCCGACACATTGATTCAACACCCGGACATCACCGCGGTGGCGATTGCCACACCGGTGCACCTGCATTACGAATTGGCCCGCAAAAGCCTGTTCGCCGGCAAGCATGTTCTTATTGAAAAACCGATGGCCTCGTCGGTGGCGCAGTGCCAGGAATTAATCAAACACGCCCGCGAGCAGCAACTCACGCTGATGGTCGGTCATACATTCGTTTACAGCTCGGCGGTGGAGAAAATCAAAGAAATCCTGGATGCCGATGAGATCGGCGAGGTTTTTTATATTAGCGCACAGCGTTTAAACCTGGGGTTGTTTCAAAAGGACATTAACGTTGCCTGGGATCTGGCGCCGCACGATATCTCGATTATTCTGTATGTGCTCGGACAATTCCCCAAATCGGTGAACTGCCAGGGGAAGGCGCATGTCCATGCCGGTATCGAGGACGTCACCAGTATCACCCTGGATTTTCCCAACGGCACATTTGCCACCATTCAAAGCAGCTGGCTGGATCCCAACAAGATCCGCAAGATGACTATCGTCGGCAGCAAGAAGATGGTCGTTTATGATGATACCCAGCCACTGGAGAAAATCAAAATCTATGACAAGCGGGTGGAAATCCCGCCGCACTATGACACGTTCGCCGAGTTTCATTACTCCTATCATTATGGCGATATCTACACGCCATATCTCAATCAGGTGGAGCCGCTGAAAGTACAGTGCCAGCATTTTCTCGACTGCAGTCAAACTGGCACCCGACCCCGTTCGAGCGGCGAAGAGGGTTTGCAGGTAGTGCAAATTCTCGAAATGGCGAACCTCTCGCTCAGGCGCGGCGGCGCCAAGGTTGAGCGCACGGATTTCGATCAAAAACGCGAGGACGAGGTTGCAGCAAGAAAGCCGGAGGTCGTATACGCTTGATGTGGGCGTGGAGCCGTAAAGCAAAGATACATCACTATAGAAAAGAGGAAGTCCGAAATACGAAACAACGCCGAAATTCAAATATCCTTGAACCATTTCGAGTTTCACGACGCATTGGGGTAGAGTTTCTAATCTGCAATGCGTGATCCTTTTAACGGCTCCGCAGCCGCTGAGTTCGTCGACTTCTTTTTTAAGCTATGATCCGCAGCTCAACCGAACATG
>DASWHH010000312.1:0-2804 GCA_036398295.1 bacterium | reverse complement strand
TGGCCTGGTTACTCGCCATGCAACTGGGATTCGCGGAAAGCGGGGTGTTTCTGGCAATCACGTTGGCTGAGTCGTTGGTGGGCGTGGTGGGTATACTGGCCTTCCGCAGCGGCCGCTGGAAGCAGCGCAAGGTGTAAGATTGTCAGCGAGCCACTGGGACACAACGCGGCATAGCCGCCTGTCTGCACAGGCAGGCAACCAAACTCAACCGCAAAGTTCGCGAAGAACACGCAAAGGAGCGCAAAGGGAAAAGATTTATTTTCCTGGCGGCCTTTGCGTTCTTTGCGCTTTAGTAATTTGCTAAAAGCAAGGCTTCAGTGACTCCTCTAAAATGTTCACTTTTAACAAAGCATGCAAGTTGCCAAAATTAGAAGAGCTTGTTTTTCATAGCAAGAAAACGCTCCACATTGGCGCGCCCTTAGTCGCGGCCCAGCTGCTCCAGATGTCGATGGGATTTGTTGACGCCATCATGGCGGGCCAGCTCAACGCCAAAGCACTGGCGGCGATCGCTGTGGGCGCCAGCATTCTCAGCCCAGTCGTGGTGCTGGTGTTCGGCACGCTGCTGGTAATCAACCCCATGGTTGCACAACTCCTCGGCGCGGGTAAACGGGATCGCGTCGGCCTGTACCTCTGGCAGATTCTGTGGTTGAGTCAGATCCTTGCGCTGCCGTTCTGGTTCTTGATTCGCCACGCCGAGGGTATTTTGGTGCTCTTCAACATTCAGCCGGAAATCATCCCCATTACAGTGGGATATTTGAAGGCCATCTCCTGGGGATTTCCGGGGTCGTTTGCCTATTTCGCGCTGCGCTATTTCAACGAAGGATTGACGGTCACCAAACCGAGCATGTACTTTGCCATGATCGCCTTCGTCACCAACGTTTTAGGGAATTACGCCTTCATGTACGGCTACTGGGGATTCCCGGCGTTGGGCGCGGTGGGCACAGGCGTCTCCACCGCGATCGTGTGGTGGATCATGGGCAGCCTGATGGCGGCGTTCACGTTTCGCAAAACCAACCGCGCGGAGTTTAAAATTACTGAGAACTTCCGGCGTCCGGTTTGGAATTTGCAAAAGGAGATTCTGCACATCGGCATACCCAACGGCGCCAACATATGCATCGAGGTATCGATGTTCGCTATTGCGGCGCTGATCATCGGCTCGATGGGTGTCAACGCGGTAGCCGCCCATCAAATCACCATCAATTTCGCCTCGTTGACGTTCATGCTACCGCTGGGGCTATCGCTGGCGACGACGGCGCGGGTAGGTTTTGCCATGGGAAAAGGCCAGGTGCACGAGGCGCGTTTCATTGGCTTTATTGGCGTGGGCCTGTGCGGCTTAGTGATGACGGTGATGGCGCTGATCATGTTGACGCTCCCGGAGTTGATTGTGAAAATCTATACCAAAGAATCGCAGGTGCAGGCCTTCGCCGTTCGGCTGCTGTTTTACGCAGCGATTTTCCAGATTTCAGATGGGCTGCAAGTGGGCGGCCTGGGTGCACTGCGCGGATTGAAAGATACGCGCGTACCCACGCTCGTCAACGTGGTGGCTTACTGGATGGCAGGTTTGCCAATCGGTTATTTGCTGGGAGTACGGCAGGGAATGGGTGCCGAGGGTTTGTGGATTGGCTTGATCATGGGGTTGACCGTGGCGGCGCTGCTGCACAACTGGCGCTTTCATTGGCTCACGAGAAAAATTGCGGCGCGACATGTGAAAGACAGTTTGGCTCATTCTAAATTGGTGACGGGGCAGGAGCCAGGATAGTTACAGCACGGTTGAGCCGCAAACCCTAAACAGCAAAGTTCGCTAAGAGAACGCAAAGAATCGCAAAGGAAAGACTTATTTTTGATTACCGGTTTTTGCGCCAGCTTTGCGTTCCCTGCGGTTAATTCACGGTCAGCCCACATCAACTCGTCTGCGCTGATATGCTTGCTTGAGCAGATAGATAGAAACCCCTATCAACACCGGCGAAGAGTAAACGCCCGGCATGAGTCTTCCCAAGTACAATGAGCCGCCAATATGGAGCAATCCGTTCATGAGCATTATAGCCGCGAGCCCATAGGATATTGGAACGCTCCACTTGCGGCTACGAATTATTAGGCTTGAGAGAGATAATAACAGAATGACGGCAAAAATCAATCCCGCAATCCAGATCTCGAAGGTAAAGGTTGGCAGCGGCACATACGGAAAGCGATTGCGAATCGCCTCGACGGTCGGATTATAGACCGACAGAAAGTCGGTGAGCGCTTCATCAACAACATGGAGAGCGAGGCCAAGTGATAGAGCAATCCAAGCGCCCCAGTGACGCCTGACAATCGGGATCATGGTTTTTCCAAACATGGTCATTCGAGATACGATCTACTTACCATGGCATTCTTGCTTCGCCGTCTCAATCCAATGTTTCGCCAAACCGTGATAGACGGAGTAAGCATTCCAAACATCAGCCGCCCATTCATTAACCAACCGGGTGTGTTGCGATCCGTCACGTGCTTTGGTGATATGTGAAATCGCCAGACTACCCAGGTTGGCGAGCGCCGGCGGCTTCTGCAGCTGCTTTTTTCCATCCAACCACTTCTGCAAAATCCGGAGCAAGTTAGGATCATTGGCATATTCCATGGCACAACACATGCCGGTCAAATGGGCCGCAAAGGATTTCGCGGAGATCATGTAAACATCCGGGTGCTGCAGTGAATAGGTGTCAACCGTCAATCGATGGACTCTTCCATAGCGGAAGTCCGAGAATTCCTTCGTCAGAATTTCTTCAAACAGTTTCTTACACTCTTGCTTTGAGGCAAATCCGCACGAGCAG
>DASWHH010000311.1:0-8699 GCA_036398295.1 bacterium | reverse complement strand
TAATGTGGCGATGAGCAGCAAAGATACTCCTTTCAAAACATTTTTGGCAAATTGACTGTTCATTATTCCTTCTCCTCAAATTATGTAGTCCCTGCCCCTTGTGGGCAGCTATCATATTGCAGTGCCACAACATCTTAGAATATCGACCCACGAGGGGTCGGGACTACGGAACGTCGACATTTAAAATAACAGCAGCGCTTTGCAAGCCGTGCGCCGAGACCGTGACCGTAGCCGTGCCACTTGTATCCAATGCCTGTAGATAGAGCAATAGTTTTCCGCTGTATGCCGATTGCGTATTGTCCTTATAATCTTCGATGTTTTCAGGATTGGAATCTTCGATGCACAGCAGCCGGGCTGGGCCACTTATGGTGCAGGTAATTTTGTCCGCAGCAGAATAGACCGGTATACCGTTATCATCAACGATGGTTACGAAAACATGGGCAACATCCTGCTTATTTGCCTTGAGTTTGGTGACGTCGCTTTCTGCGAGCAGCCTGGTTGCTGCGCCCGCGGTCCGCAGTTCATCAACGGCCTTTTCAACGCCACCTGTGGTTGCAACGGCTCTCACCGTACCGGCTGCGAACGGAACGTCCCACTGCAGCACCTTGCCGGGGGAAGCGGCCATATTTTGGACGCCCAGCGATTTGTCGTTCACGAAAAGCTCGACGGCTTCGCAATTGCTGAAAGCTTTGACTCGCACGGTCTCACCTTCCTGCCAATTCCAGTGCGGCTCGGCGACTTTGTGCGCCCACAAATTTCCACTATCTTCATTTTCATCCGACGGTGCCGTGCCAATATAGACCATCGGTTCGTCGCTCCACAGGCTTTGGCGGAAATAGAACTCTGTCTTCTTATTGCCGGCGAGGTCTAAAGCCCCGGAAGTGTTGTGACGCTTTGGAAAACGACCGGCTTCACCCATGTACTCAAAGCCTGTCCATAGAAATTGCCCAAGGATGTAGTCATTCTCTGCAACCGCCTGCCACGCCGACAGCGCCATGCCGTTTTCGCTACCGTAGAGAACCCGGTTCGGATACTTCTGGTGGTCGGCGGCATAGCGGAATTCCTGATAATTGTAGCCGACCACGTCGAGCGCATCGGCGTAACCGGTTTCGTTAGACATCAGCGCCGAGGCCAAACCGGCAGTTACCGGCCGGCTGGCATCGTACTGCTTGATAATAGCCACCAGCTCACGTGCAACTTCGCCCTGGCGGTCGGCATGCGGAAGGTCTTTGCGGAATTTAGCCCAGGTCTGGGGATTCGCTTCGGAATTCAAAATTGGATGGGTATAGGGATCGTTGGGATAATCCACCTCATTGCCGATGCTCCACATGATCACCGACGGGCGGTTGCGATCGCGTAGAACCAGATCGGCCAAATCCTGCCGCGCCCATTCCTCGAACGCATCGGCATAACCGTCTCTGCCCGGCTCGCCGACGTTCCACCCGCGGATCCATTTGTTCTTTGACTCCTCCCACTCATCAAAGGCCTCATCGATGACGACAAAGCCTTTACTGTCGCAAAGATCGAGAAAATCGCTGGAGAACGGATTGTGGCTGGTGCGGATGGCGTTGCAACCCATCTCTTTCAGCAAATCCAATCTGCGGGCGATGACATCCTTGGGAACCGCCGCGCCGAGACCGCCGGCGTCGTGATGCATGCAGATGCCTTTCAATTTCAAGTTGCGGCCGTTGAGGAAAAAGCCTGCGTTGGCATCGAAGCGGATATCGCGGAAGCCGATGGGAGTCGTCTGCTTATCCAGCACTTCTCCAGCCTGTTTGACGGTCGTCTCTAGGGAGTAAAGATGCGGTGTGTCGATATCCCAGAGTCTGGGATTCTCAATCGCGAGATTTTGCCGGACGACCGTATCGGCAACGGCGGCGATTTGAATTTGTTGTGAAGTGGTGCCGAATGTTTTACCATCATACAAAAGCTGGTTTTCGACCGTCACATCGCCCGCGGTTCCGGATTCATTGAGCAGGCTGGTTTCGATATCGAGCGTTGCTGCGCTGCTCGTCACGTTGGCAGCGACGGCATAGACGCCCCATTGTTTGATATGCAGCGCTGAGGTGGTTATCAATTTTACGTCGCGGTAAATGCCCGAGCCGGTGTACCAGCGCGAATCGCCAAAACGCGTGTGGTCCACCTTCACCGCCAGGACGTTTTTGTCCCCGAATTTGATGTGCGGCGTCAAATCATATTGAAGTGAAATGTAGCCGTTCGGGCGTTTGCCGAGATAACTGCCGTTGAGCCAGATTTCGCTGTTGTTGTAAGCGCCGTCGAAGTAAACAAAAACCTTGCGGCCGCTGGCCGTTTGCGGCAGTGTGAAACTCTTGCGGTACCAGCCGATGCCGGCCGGCAGATAACCGGTGCCGCTTGCCCATTCCTCGCTGAACGGGCCTTCTATACTCCAATCGTGCGGCAGGTCAAGCTTACGCCAGCCGGAATCGTCGAAATTAGGTTGCTCGCCGCCCGTGACATCGCCCTTGTGGAAGGTCCAGTCCGAATTGAAGTTTTGTGCCAGACGGCCACTCTGGTGCAACTGGTTGGTACAGCCAGCCATGAAACATATTAAGATGAAGATGCTTGTTTTGATGTTGATCATTGGTTTTCCTCTTGAGGTTGCCTCACCTATCTGGCGTGGGCATCCGTTATCTGCAAATCGTTCTTAGCCCTATCATCGATTCTGCACGCGGTAGTAGGTAGCCGTGCAAGCATCAGCCGAATTCAATGCCCGTCATTTCACGTTCAGCCCCAGCATCGGCCATGCGTCTATTTGTAGTCGAGTCATTACCTAATCTTTATCCTGATTGCTTTACGGACGGTTTTCGGGGCCAGAAGGTCCTCCACGTCCATCATCAAATCATAAGTTCCGGATCTTTGTCCCTGGAAATCGAGATTCATATAGATTTTCTCATTTCGGGTTTTTCCCTGGTAGTCATTAGAAATCGTGACAACTTCCTTTTCCTTGCCAAAGAGGCTTTTGAAAAAGCCGGCAAGCGGGACCGAGCTGGTTTCGCCGAATGGCCGTAGTGTACAGGTGATTCTGAAATTAGTCAGACCTTCGGCGCTGGAAAACAGGTTGTAAATCTCAAAGTAGAGCCCGACCTCTTCACCAATTCTGAAGTCGGAGAACATGTGCGGAGTATAACGGATGTCTCGTTTGACAAACTTGTCTCCCGGTTGCGCCTGGGCAATTGACCCGGAAAGAACAACATCGCTGACGAGAAGCGAGTCCTCCGCCCAGAAGTTTTCGAGCAGATGTTGGCCCCGGTAAACACCCATCTTCCCGGAAGTCAGGTCCTTGATTTGAATTTCAAAATTATATTTTCCGGGGACGAGCTGTAGGTGGTGGACATCCACAATGCCGGCGTTACCCCACTCCTCGGCCGAGACGCCGATCAGCACATTGTTTTCCCGGGTTATTTTGCCGGCTTCGTTCCACAGTTCATCATAGAAACCAAAGAACTCCTGCAATGAGAGCATGGTGCCCTTCTCTGTGGATTTCAGGCGCGTCTCGCGACCGTTAATACCGTAGTAAACCTCGAGCAGAACCTGGCCGTTATCTCCGCGGAAGGCCGTGAACTCCAAAGGAAAATCAAAGGGCTCCACACCTTCATAACCAAGGTCACTGCTTTCGGTAAGCACGCCGATGCGAGCGAACCCCAGATTGTCTTGTTGGAGCAAGTCATAAAACCTCGCAATGTCAGATGTCAGCAGGCCCCTACTTTCGGGCCGCTCCGGATCGAGCTGGACATAGGGGCCACCGAATTCCCACAGGCCATTAAATGTCACCGGCAAAGATGTCAGTATCCATCCGTAACCGCCTCCCCATTTTGCAAAGTGAAAGATCAATTCCGGATGATTCCAGGTTTCGGCATATTTCCATGACGTGCTCTGGGGTGTGTCTTCCTCTGTTTCTTCGACATGGGCGACAATGACGTCGGGCTTACCGTGCCGGAGGTAGATTAACCCCATGTCATCTAAGTCGCGATGCTCGGAGATGGCATCGGACAGATATGGGCCCATCATCTCCGAACCGACCTTTGGCTGGATGTACTGCCGGACGGGGTGCTCCATCTTATATCGACGATCATTTCCTGAGGAGGTGCGCCGATACCATTTGCGCGCGTAGCTCAGCCGGCGGTAATGCTCGCCGATGCGTTCGTTGTTGTCGGTGCTCAGGTCGGGGTCACGCGAGCGCCAGAAGCGGTAGTAGAATTTCCACACCTTCGAGAGCGGCGTCTCCCTCAAGCTTTGGTATTCGTCGTTGCGCATGATGTAAGCGTAATCCCGAAAAAACGCCGCGGCATCAGCTTCGCTCCGCAAGTTATTGACAGCAGACCAGTAGTAAGCCAGGCCGGCCTCGTCGTCCTCATTCGCAAAATTGAAGATGGCCATCAGCAGGTAGATTCTGGCCGTTGCTTTTTCAGGCGGAATAGTGCTGACAACTGACGAACTCCTTTCAATATCGCCGGCAATGTAATGGAGATAGGCCAAGTCCAAAAGCCATTGCAGACTGTCAGAATTCGCCGACATTTCTTTGAGGAATTTGATAGCCTTGTCTTCTTCATGATGGAGAATGGCTGCGCTCAACAATTTGTCGTAAAGAGCTTCACTGTCCGGGACGTTTTTGTAAGCGTTTATGTAGGCTTCAACGATCCCACTACTTCCGCCGGATGCAACTTCGGTTTCGCCAAGTTTCAGCCAGGCCTCGACAAAGGTGGGATTCGTTCGTGTCGCAGCGCGAAAAGCATCGCGAGCGTCATTGTATCGTTTCATACTGGCGTAAACCAGGCCGCACTGATAATATGCTTCCGGGTACTGCTTGTTTATTTGGGCAGCCTTCTGGAAATGCTTTAACGCCTCGCGGCTGTCGGGCTTCTCAGCCGCATAGCTCAAGCCGAGGCCATAATGACCCTGCGCCACTTTGTTGTCGCGCTGCAGAATTCTTTCGAACTGTTCACGGGCTGCTTCGTACTGCTTTTGCTCGATCAATTCCAGGCCCTTATGGTAAAATGGGGCCCACCAATTACTATCACTTTGAGAGAAACTTGTACTGACTGAAGCGCAAACAAGGAAGAACGTCAGCCGCAATTGTTTTCTAAGACGTCCCATTCGTCAATCCTCAATATGGATGACCAGTAGCAGCGATAACGTCAAAAACATTGTAGTCAAAATGATTAAGTCCATAAGGCGTTCAAACTCAGAATAACATTCTAAAAGTTTAATGGCAAATTATTTTGACTAATCGTTTCGGGCTCTGCTAATCGTAGACGTTGATCCCTCACCGCAATGCCGCCACCCGCGGCCAACCGTCTTCCCACACCATTGTTGAAATCTTCAACTCTGAGGTTGAACGTTCGCTTTCGCTATCATAAGCGTGAAAGATCAGGCAGTCTCCGGGCAGGTCCTGAACCACCGCGCAGTGGCCTGGACCCACCCAGCGGGCGCCTTCGCTGGCCGCCAGCAATAAGGTTCCCCCACGCTCTGTCATCCGCTTGCCGTCTTTGTCAATATAAGGCCCGGTGATTTTTTCAGATCGTCCAACCATAATCTTATAGGTACTGTCTTTTCCACGGCAGCAAAAATCGAATGACACAAAGTGGTACCAATATTCCCCCTGCTTGACAATGAAAGGTGCCTCGATGGCGCCGACCACCGGCGGGGTTTGATGTTCACCCTCGCGCGGTCGGGAGGCAATGGCATACAACGTCGTGTCAACATCGGAAAGCTTGCCCGTCGTTCGGTCGATGCGACGCATCTTGATGCCGCCCCAGAAACTTCCCCAGGCCAGCCAGGCTTTGTCTTCGCCTTCCAAGATGAGATTGGGATCGATGGCATTCCAGTCGGTCACGCCGGTGGTGGAGCGAAGCACCATGCCTTGATCTTCCCATTGATAGTCCGGACTCGTGCTGTCGAGCGTCGTGTTGGTGACGAGGCCGATGGCCGAGTTGTTCTTGCCAAAGGTCGAAATGGAGTAGTAGATATGATACCTGCCATTGAAATAGGAGACGTCCGGCGCCCACGGGTTGCGAGTGCCGGGAATTTCTTGGGACGCCCATGCCGGCAGTTCTTCGAAAACATAGCCACATTGTTTCCACTCAATCAAATCCTTTGAGCAACGGATAGGAATATGACCACCAAAACGAGGCCCGCCACCTGTGCAGAACAAATAGAAGGTGTCGCCCTGACGAATCATAACCGGATCATGCACGCGCAGATCGCCTTGCAGCGCCAGTAGCTTCGGTTCGGGCGAGCCTGCTTGCGCGATGCAGATGGCAGCTTGTATCAGCAGAGCCGCGCACAGTAAAAAAGTCTTCATCGTTCGATTTCTCCTCTCAACCTGATCAAGCTATGACCAAAAACAAAAGCGCACGCAAAGAAGCTATGACGCCAAGAAAAGCGTTATTCTCCGAATGTCTTCATTGATGCAGAACGCTCCACAATACACCAAGCTTTCTTTGCGAAACCTTTACGCCTCTGCGACTTTGCGTGAAAGCTTTTGGCTTTGATTTGCTCGTTAGAGATTAATTCTTGCCACGTTCTCACTTCACCGGCACCCGCAAGATTGTCAATGAGTAAGGCTGCAGTGCATGAGTAAACTCATCCCGACCGATTTTGACTACGGATTCTTGCGGAGATATCTTCGTCGGCTCTGCCAGAGAGTTTTCATCCGACAAAGACCCCGATGCCAGTACGATGACCTTGGCCGCTTCACCGACTTCCTTTGCACCCCGCAAGTCGATGCTGGTCTCAAGTATACCGTCCGTAGCATTGATAGCTTTGACAATGACCTCGCCGGCGTTTTCGTCGAAAGTCGTGCTGATGTGGAGACCCTTCTTTTTGTCGTCGAGATTGGGCACTCCCGCAACGGTGGCGGTTAGCAGGTGGGTGCCGGCATTGAGGCTGAAAAGCTTCTGCACATAGTAATTGGCCGAGCCATACGCTTTGAGATTGTCGAACCAGATGAGGTCCGGGCGCCATTGCCACGCATCCTCGTGAGCAAATAGCGGCGCGTAAGCGCTCATGGTCACGAGATCCGCATTGCGTTCAAAACCCATCATGAAGGCGGCTTCGTAAAGAGCACACTTCCAATTGTTACGATTGTCGGGACTGGCCACTCCCACACTTTGCGCGCCATATTCGCCGACAAACAGCTTCGGTCCCTTGCGCTCGTAATTATCGTACCAGTTGACATTTTCCAGGAACCATTCCGGTGCGCGGTAAAAATGCTCGTCCACAATTTCGGGATTGAGTTTTCGCCACTGCGTCCACAGGTATTCGATTTCGGCCTCGCCATTGGGAAAAATGGTGCCATCCGAGCCGGTGGCGGCGATGAGTTGCATATCCGGGTATTTCGCCTTAATGGCCCTTGAGAATGCGATGTAGCGTTCAACGTATTGCGGCCCCCATTGCTCATTGCCGACACCGAGCATTTTCATGTTGAATGGCGCAGGATGCCCCATCTCCGCGCGGATTTTACCCCACTTGCTGTCGGCCGCTCCGTTGGCGAACTCGATCAGATCGAGCGCGTCCTGGATGTACGGATCGAGCTGCTCCATTGGCACCAGCTCCCCGGTGTTGAATTGACAGGCCATGCCGCAGGTGATAATCGGCATAGGCTCAGCCCCGAGATCTTCCGCGAGCAGAAAAAATTCGAAGTAGCCCAACCCGTAGGACTGAAAATAGTCGGGTGTTAGCCGATGCCTGAATTCAAAATTCCAGCGACTGATGTTTGAAACGCGTTGGTTGAGGGGGCCAATGGTATTTTTCCATTGATAGCGTTGAGAAAGATCAAAACCTTCGACAATGCATCCACCGGGAAAGCGGAGAAAACCGGGTTTCATATCGGCCAGCAATTGCACGATGTCAGCGCGCAAGCCGTTTTTCCGGCCTTTCCAGGTGTCGTTGGGAAAGAGCGATACCATGTCGATATCCAACGTTCCGGCGCCCTCGACCCAAACATTCATTTTGGCCTTGGCCGCGGTAGCACTTGCCTTCATTTCGCATTGATAGGTCTTCCAGTCTCCTGAAAAGCTTTCGACTCGTCCTTCGGCCAGCGTTTGCCCTTCTTCATTAACCAATTGCACACGCAGCGCCGAGATCTTCCCCTCGACCTTTTTGGCCTCGATGGCAAAGCGATATCCGGCCCCTTCGCTAATGCCTATGCCCCGGAACCCATCGTTGGCGAGCGCAAATCCTTCGCCTGGCTGATCGACGCGAATCCGGGCGTAGCGCGGATTGCGCGGCCGGGTCGCATCGCGCAAAATCAGAACATCGCCGGCGGCCCCGCCGTTCTTGACAATCCGCCATCCTTGCAGCGGCCGGTCGAATTCGAAAGAGCGGTTCTTCACCAGCTCGGCATAAATGCCACCATCGGCGCCAAAATTGATATCTTCAAAAAAGATTCCATACATGGTGGGGCTGATTTTTACCCCGGGCTTCGAGACGTCTACAGTTACCCGTGGTCCGTTACTCAACAGCATTGCCGGGAGCAGAATGATAAGCATGAATGAAATGGTTTTTAGTGACTTAACGGAACTCATAAAATCCCCACCTTTCGTATTTTGATTTTTTGGTCTCATGATCTATTTCTATTTATCTCAGCTCAAATTCATAGAGAGAAATACTCCACCGCCCGACATGCAATTTCCCCGGAACTTCTTCAACTTGAGATTCCTGAATAACAATCACCGGAT